>NZ_WRFL01000052.1:0-16858 GCF_009778815.1 Candidatus Bathycorpusculum sp. | reverse complement strand
TTGGGATATTTCTAATATTATTGTGGATGCTCCCAGTGGTAGTTATTCGGTGGATTTGGCGTCTGGTACGGTGACTATTGATTTAGAATCGGGTAGTCATGTGACTATAGTTTATGCCAATACAGAGAAGACACCGCAACATTGTTGTTGTGTGCCAAAAGCACCTTGTTGCTGTAAGTGTGATTGCTGTTGTACTAAAAACTCCTGTAAAGCTTGTTGCTGTAAGTGTGATTGCTGTTGTACTAAAAACTCCTGTAAAGCTTGTTGCTGTAAGTGTGATTGCTGTTGTACTAAAAACTCCTGTAAAGCTTGTTGTGATCGCCATTTATGTTGTTGTGTGCCAAAAGCGTCTTGTAACTGTAAGAATCAGGTTTCGAATAATTCATATGCTGATGACATTGAAAGTGGCCCAAATAACACACAAATAACAACTGTTGACTCGTCAACTTCTATGCTTACATCATCATCTCCTGTCCAAACAACATTATCATCAAATAATTCATTGGATCGTTCTGATTTATCAAGCGCTTTGCCATCACAAACCACCTCACCAACACCAACCCCGTCTGCTTCTGATGACTCAGTAATGTTCGGCTTAGCTTGGATAGGCGTTGCTGTAGTGGTACTGTTTGTTGCTATTACAACACTGTTGTCAATTACTTTGCTATACTTGCGTAAAAGACATGTCTTTAGCCGTTAATCCTATATCCCAAACTTTTGGAGTGCACTGAGGGTAGGTTTGTGTTGGTGATTGCGTTGCTACGCTTCTCACTAAACTGTAAAAAATAGTAGTCAGCTTAGAGGTCATAGCCTCTTGCTGTGATCATTTTTCCGTTGATGACTTTGGTGGCGGAGTTGCCGATAACTATGGTTGTGACCATGTCGATGTTGCAGTTGAGCATGTCTTTGAGTGTTGTGATGGTGCTGGTTTGTCCTTCGCGTCCTGCTTGTCGCACGATACCTACAGGCGTTTTGGGGTTAATGTGTTTGAGCATAATCTCATAGGCTTTTGTTAGTGGTTCGATGCGTCCTTGGCTTTGTGGGTTATAGAGTACAATGGACATATCCGCTAGTGAGACTGCTTCTAGTCGGTGCTCGATTTTTTCCCACGGTGTTAGCAGATCACTTAGACTGATAACTGCAAAGTCACTTACTAACGGTGCGCCTAAAATGGCTGATGCAGATGTTGCTGCTGTTACACCTGGCACAACTTCTACCGGCACTGGGTTTGGGTCTTTGGCGGCTACCTCTAGCACAACGCCTGCCATTCCATATACACCTGGATCACCGCTAGATACCATAACAACTTGTTTGCCTGCTTTGGCTCTATCAACTGCAATTTTGGCTCGTTCCACTTCTCTGCCCATAGTGCCTGAGATAACTTCAGCATCTTTTTTGGTAACGTTTTCGACAAGTTTGATATATGTTCCATAACCAACAACGACATCGGCAGTTTCGATTTCTGTTCTGGCTTTGGGTGTGAGATGTTCGGGGTTGCCGGGTCCGATGCCGACTACACTTACTCTGCCTCGGCTACTGCCACTGTTGTCCCGTTTAGTTTGGTTTTCTTGAGAATCAGTTTTGAATTGTTTCCCGCTATCAGTAGTGCTGCTCGTTCGCATACTCCTCCAACACCAATTTTTTGTTGAACCATCGCTGAATCTGGTGACAGATCAGCATATGTCACTGAACGAAGTGCATCGACACTTAAAAACTCAAGCGGTGCTCCCAGTGCCTCCACTGCATCTAGCATGGGCTGAGAGTTGCGTTTTATATCAACCGTTGCAAAAGCGGTCACTCTTTGTAGTGGTACATGAATCTGTGCTAGTGCTTTTTCTACGGTTGTCACTATGTCTTTTGCTGGTGTGTCTTTGCGTGCGCCCAAGCCGACTATGATGCGTTTGGCGTTTAGGATGGTGAGGGGTTTTTTGGATTTGATGGTTGCGAGGGGGTTTTGGGTGATTATGATGCCTGCATCGTAGTGGGTATCTATAATTTCTATGGCTTGGGTGCTGGTTTGGACCTTTTTTATATCAAAATCACTCAGGGCTTCTAGGGGCATTTTGATATCATCTACCAATATTGCGGCAAGATTTCCATCGTTTACTATCGCTGAGTTCACGGCAACGAGGCTGTCTGGGTTTTGTATTGTTAGATGCATGGTTCGGGCGAGTTCATCTGCGCTCTGTTTACCTAATGCATCGGAGGCTGTGGTTATGACGGGAGTGGCGTTGATGCCTGCGGCTATGGTTCGGGTTAGGTCGTTTGCGCCGCCTAGATGTCCTGAGAGGAGGCTTATGACAAATTTGCCTGTGGCATCTACGCCTATAACAGGTGGATCGGTGAGTTTGCTCTCAAGAAGTGGTGCAACGGCGCGGATGATTATGCCGGTTGCCATGACTGCCACTAGAGCCTTTGTTTTGTTATAATTTTCTTTTATAAAATCGGCAAGGTTTGTTTCTATGGCTGTGACGCCGGGTTGGCTGTATTTTTTTGGGGCACAAACAATGGCACTTAACCCGCAGATATCGAGTGCTTTTTGGATTTTTAGTGCAGTTCCAACGCCGCGGTGGGTTATGGCAACAATTGTTATGCCTTGTTTTGTCATTTACTCCTCGCCCTTACGGAACCCCGTGGTGAATGTGGGGTCGTAGAGTTTAGAGAAGTCATAGGCCTGTGGGTCTAGGACTTTACCGACAAAGATGAGTGCGGTTTCGGTTATGTTTTGGGCTTTGACTTCCTCTACGATGTCATTGAGGGTGCCTTTGACGATTTTTTGCTCTGGCCAGGTTGCTTTGTAGACGACTTGGCAGGGTGTGTCTTTGGGGTAGCCTCCTATTTGGAGGTCCTCAACGACGCGGGCGATGTGGGGGGTGCCTAAAAAGATGACCATGGTGGCTTGGTGTGTTGCGAGTTTTTGTATGCTCTCGGCTTCGGGTACTGGGGTGCGTCCTTTGGGACGGGTGATTATAACAGTTTGGCTAATGTTTGGCAGTGTTAATTCTCTGTTTAGTGCGGCTGCACCGCCTAGCAGACAGCTGATGCCGGGGATGCGGAAGTATTCAATACCCTCGCTGTCTAGAGCTGTCATGACTTCTTGAATTGCACCATAAAAGCTGGGATCTCCATCGTGGAGCCGAACCACCAGTTTGTCTGCTCTAACGCCGTTAACCATAACTTGGAGCATTTCGGGCAGGCCCATCTTGGCACTGTCGTAGAGTGCAACGTTTGGTTTGCAGTATTTGAGATATTCTGGATTTAGCAGACTGCCTGTGTAGAGAACTATATCTGCTTGTTCGAGCCATTTTTTGCCTTTTAGGGTTATAAGTTCGGGGTCGCCTGATCCGGCGCCGATAAACACAACTTTATTCATGTTTACAACAACATCCCTTATGTCCGTTGTTTTGTTTCCAGTGAATAGGCACTGGATTTTTTTTAACGATAGCGACTGAGAAATAATCTTCTTTTACATCCCAGTTACTAACCTCGTCTAGTTTACCCACAATCACCTTCTCTTCAGATAGTGTGCATCGCTTAACCAATGCAACAGTCGAGTTTTTTGTGAAACCTGATTTGAGCAGGGTGGGTATGAGTTCTTTTATGTGAAACGCACATTTCATAAAGACCAGGTTATCTGCATGTCTGGCGGCATCTTCTAAGTGGGCCGAGTCAAGGTTTGTAGGAATGATTGTGACAACTTCATCTTTCTCAGCTAAAGGTAGTTTTGATGAGGCTGCGGCTGCAGTAACTGAGGTTACCCCTGGAATAATCTCTAGTTCGATTTCGGGATATGTTTCTTTGACACATTCATAGAGATAGCGAAAAGTACTATAGAGCATAGGATCGCCAAGGGTGATAAAAGCCACATCTTTGCCTTTTTGAGCTTTCTCAGCAACTATCGTTGCGTTTTCTACCCAGAGTTTGCGATTATTGAGATCATCTTTAGTCATAGGAAAAACAAGTTCTATAATCTCCGCGGGAGTTGTACGCTCCTCTAGAACTTCTTTAATCATACCTAGTGCCATACTGGGTTTGTTTATGTGACTCTTAGGTATGCAGATAATATCTACTTTTTTGAGGGCCTTTGCAGCCTTGAATGTAAGAAGCTCAGGGTCGCCTGGACCAACGCCAATGCCGATAAATACGCCAACCAACTAACATACCTCAAAGTTTTGTTGCTGAAACTATGGTTACTGGATTTCTTGCCATCATCATGGTCCCGCTGTTTATTTGTTTTCCCTTAGCCACCGAAACATTAGCCACATCGATATCTCTGTAGCCCAAAGCCTTCAATTCCGCAATGGCAGTCGTTGCAGTTTCTAGCAATATAGCATTTATGATGATTCTGCCACCGGATTTGAGTTTATAGTGAACTGTTTGAATAGTGGGTCTCAAAGCATGTCCTGCTCCGCCAATAAATACTGCATCTGCATTGGGTGGCGCCAAGAGTGCTTCAGGAGCTTTTCCCCTTGTGATGACCGTAATATTTTCTACTCCAAATTTTTCTACGTTGCTTTTTGTTAAATCTATGGCTGCGGGGTCTTCATCGATGGCATAAACTTTGCCTTTTGAACCAACTTGTATGGCTGCCTCAACAGTTAAGCCACCTGTGCCGCAGCCCACATCAATCACGACTGCACCTTCGCTTAGGCGTGCTTTGGCTATAGTGATTACTCGGATTTCTTCTTTAGTTGGTCCTGGAACTGTGTCTCGTTGATTAAACGCTTCATCGGGGATTCCAGATGTTTTGTGGGGCCAGTTTTTTACCATATCTCTTCACGTTGTTGTTAGTTTGTTGTTTATTTGATAACCATTACACATAGTGAACCAAAATTCAAACTCGCAATCTCTTCTATGGTGGTGTGTGTGATTTTTTCGCTCTCAAGGGTTATGTTCTCACAGATATACACTTGTGTTTTTGGATCACTGCCGGTTTTAAGCAAAAAGGCGGCTATGTTTTGTGGGGTAAAGTTTCTCTGATCTGGTAGTAGCAGAATGGTTTGTTTAGCTTGGGCCGCGAGGGTTAGTTTGTTTTTCTGCTCATCGGAGACTTCGCCGCCATGAAAGGTAAAGAGCCTAGCGGTGTCCCAGCTGATGTTTAATCGGGCCGCACAGGCCTGAATCGAGCTAACTCCGGGAACCACATTAATGTCCTTAGCGCTAAAGAGTCCGCTCTCAAGAACGGTATGCAACAACCCTGAGAATCCCGGATCACCTGTTGAGAGCAAAGCGGCCTTTTTATTTTCTTTAACTGCTTGAGCGGCTTTTTTTAATGAGTCTTGTAAATTTTTAGCAGTTAAAACAACCTGCTCGCCCCGAATCTCTCCCAAAAAAAGTGCTAAACTTCTTTGGGCTCCAATAACTAGATCTGCTTGTTGAACAGCTTTTTTTGCCGCTGGCGTAACGTAGTCTGCTGACCCTGGTCCGATACCCACTATGTCAAGTTTTGCCAAGGTTTGTTACACCGTGCGTTTGTGTCCATGCCAAGAACTCTGCCATCCATAGCCACGATAACGATGCTTATCTTTATCTTGTTTTCCACCCGGTCGCTGACCCTTTGATGTATCCGCTCAGCTATGCGATCATAGGTTGCTTCTGCCAAGTTTGCGGTTTGCAGAATTGCTGTGGCCTCATCGGAGGTGTTTGCCTCTAAGAGTTCGTTGACCAGTTTTTGATCTGCTCCGACTGCGCCTGCATAGGCTGCGATGACTTCGTTTCTTGAGTCTCCTACTTTGTGGTGAGTGTTAAAGATGTTTGCGGCTAATTTGACCAGTTTGCCTGAGTGTCCCAGAAGAATGATTTCTTTAACGTTTTTGTCGACGGCTTTGTCGAGCATGTAGCCCACAAAGTCTCCGGTTTGTACGATTGCATCTTCGGGAACCCCGAATTTTTCTTTAGCAATACGCTCGCCTATGTTACCTGGAACACAGAGTATGCGTTTGTAACCGTGTGCTAATGCGACATCGATTTGTGGCACAAGGGAGCGGCGACAGGCTTCTAGGGAGTATGGTTTAACTATGCCTGTGGTCCCAAGAATCGACACGCCGCCTCTTATGCCCAGTTTGTCGTTCATGGTTTTTTTGGTAATGTTTGCACCCTCAGGTGCTGTAATTAGAACATCTGCGCCTCTGTTGGGGGGTAGGGCTTCTTGTATGGCTTCAGTTATCATGGCTTTGGGCACTGGGTTGATGGCACCCTCACCTATAGCTACCTGCAGACCTGCTTTGGTAACTGTACCGATCCCTTCGCCGCTTTTGATGGTAATTTTACCGTCGTTGGTTAGTTTGACGGTAGCAGTGATTTCCATTTTATCGGTGGCATCTATGTCTTGACCAGCATCTTTTACTGTTGTTGCCTCTGCTGTGTCTTCTGTGAGTTTGCGGCTGGATTTAATAGGAACCTCAAAACGCAAACCAATTGGTGTTGGAATAACTACCCGATCCACTGGTTGGGTTGTTGCGGCTATGGTTGCGGCTTTGGCGGCTGCAGCGGCTGTGGCCCCTGTTGTTATGCCGTATTTTAAAAACCGCGCCATCGTTATTTCCTCTATGGATTGGCTTCGGCCATCGCTAATAATGCGTTAAAGATGGCGACTGCAATGGTGCTGCTGCCTTTTTTTCCTCTTGTAATCATGTAGGGAACATTGAGTTGGGCGATGGCTTCTTTGGATTCTGCCGCACCAACATAGCCCACTGGAACCGCGATTATGAGTGCTGGTTTAATTTTACCTTGCTTAACCTGCTCAGCTAACTCAAAGGCTGCTGTTGGGGCATTACCGATTAAAAAGATGGCATTATCTGCATTATCCGCTACTGCTAGTCGTACTGCTGCTGTGGATCTTGTGATGGACTCATCAGTTGCAGCTTTGCTGGCGCGGGGGTCATCGATGTAGGTTAGGATTTCTCCTCCAAAGCGCTGGATTCGTGCTTCGTGAATACCTGCTTTAATCATCTTGGTGTCAGTTATGATTTTGGCGCCTGCTTTGATGGCGCTGACCCCTGCCTCTACAGCTTGTTCACTTATGACTAAGAGTTTTGCAAATTCCGGATCTGCGGTAGTGTGAACAACCCGCTCAATGATGGGAATTTGGTTTTTGGGTGCTTTGTTTAGCACATCTTGGATCTCGGGGTGAATAAGTTTCATGCTCTGCTCATAGATCTTTGTCGAGGTCGCTGGATAGGTCTCTATGGGTGAGCCTTTGAAGCGGGCATGACGGTGTTGCCAATCATTGCCTATGGCTTTTAGAGCTTTTTCTTCAAGGATAACTGCTAGGCATTGGTCTGCACCAATAGGTTCGCCGTAGAAGAGTTGAATGCCCCGTTGGGTGAGCTGAGATTGTTTGTCTTTGACCTCTATTAGTTCGGGAATTTCTTGTGTGGTGTGGACTCCTGCGGCAAGAAACACTGGTACCAGCACAATTTTAGTAACACCATTTTTGGCGATGGTGTCTATGGCTTCGGGAATGGTTGGGGTGTTGCGAATCATAAAGGCAATCTCGACCAGCTTGAAGGCTGATTGTGCCCGTAAAATCTCTGCAAGTTTTTCCAGGTTTTCTTGATTATGGGGGAGTTTACTTCCATGTCCAATTAAGATTAAACCTGTGTTGTCTAATGCTTTGTTTGTCACTGTTTTTTCCCCGCTTTCTCAAACAATTTAGCCGCTACTTCGATGGTTTGTTTATCCTCGGTTTTGGCGGCTAACCTGAGATTCTCAACTATAGGAATAAAGGTTTGCTTGAGTAAAATTGATGTTAAATCATTTAAAACCTGTTTTTGATGATCATCTAGGTTGCCCATTTTGTTGAGTGCTGTGAGGAGTTCGCGTTTGCGGATTTGTTCGGTCTCTGAGAGAATCTCGGAGATGATTAATCGTACGCTTAGTCCTTTCATATCGTCTTCGAGATTAACCAATTCATCGTTTAACAATAGTTGTGCATGTTCGATGGCTTTTTCTCGTTGGGCTTTGTTTTTATCTGCTATTAGTTGCAGATCATCAATGTTGTAGAGTTTGGCGTTGGCTACTTCGTTGACGCTTTTTTCGACGTTACGGGGGTTGGATATGTCTATGATTAGCATAGGTGCGGGGTTTGTGCGTTTAGTGATCAGATGGGCAATGATTTCTTTGGTTAGCAGGTAGTGGGGTGCTGAGGTAGAGCAGATGACTACATCGGCGTCTACCATAACTTGGTCGAATTTGTCAAAGCGTACTGCTTCGCCGTTTAGGTCTGTGGCGAGTTTAACAGCTCGATCGTAGGTGCGATTAGCGATAAATATGGGACTTAGGCATCGGTGTGCAAGGGCTTTGGAGACAAGTGTGCCGATTTCTCCTGCGCCCATGACAAGAATTTTTTTGTCCTCCAAGTTTTCAAGTAGCATAACTGCTAATTCGACTGCGGCAGATCCAATTGAAACAGCGCCTTTGTTGATGCCTGTTTCGTTGCGTACATGTCTGCCGATAGTCATGGCGCGGTTAAAGAGATGCTTTAGAATTGGACCTAGGGTTTTGGTGTTGTCTGCTTCTAGGTAGGCATCCCAGACTTGGTTTAGAATTTGTTCCTCGCCTATAACCATTGATTCCATGCCTGAGGTTAGGCGGAGTAAATGGTTTAGGGCTTCTTTATCTGATGCAACCTCGATGCAATTTGAAATTTCTTTGGCATGTTCGCCTGCTCGATTGGCGAGGTATTCTTTGATGGTTGTGAGTGTTTTTTTGTTTTCCTCAGCTGTGAGGTAGATCTCTATTCTGTTGCATGTTTGTAGAAATAGGCATTCTTCTACGCCTTCTATGGTTTTGAGTTCGTTTAGTGCTTGGGTTTTTTCTTTAAATGCAACAGTTTCCATTTGCATAACCCGGGCTGTCTTATGTGTGATGCGGACGTTGAGCACGTGGTCTTCTTTAGCCGAGAAAGTCATGGATGGATAAACCGACCGGCTTAAATATAATGTTTACGGTAAATGCAGAATTGGGGTTTTTTGGTTGTTTTTACACTACAACTAACTTGAGTAGTGTGTATTCATACATATATCTGTGGGTGGCGTAGAAAATAATTCAGGGTGGTGGGAAATTCGGTTGGAGATCTGTGGTCTGTTTCTTTTTTGGTATGGTTGGCTGATTTTGACTTTGCAGGTGGATTGGTTGGTTCATTTTTCTTGGGGTTGGTGAGTTGTGGGTGATGCTGTTCCTACTCGGCTACTGTGTGATCAAATGTGAATAAAGAACGGAAGGAATGATTGTTTTTGGTAGTAGTTTTCACAGGCGCTCTTCACCCAATCTGTTTATAGCTAAACCTGATTTAAAGGTTATTTAAACTTTGGTTGATAAACTGGTGAATCTAAATACACTCTACCTACTTGCCAAGTCAGAGGGTTATTATCGTCAGCTAAGCGCAAAATCTATAAATCAGCCTATAAATACAAGCTGTTTGTGTATAAATGTGCACTACTTGAGCAATTTACGTCACAAAATAGGTCTAGTTTACTTATCAGGTGCTCTACCCTGCTTTGAAAACTTTGGCAACCTCCCCACACACTTAGTTTGTGCAGACGGCCAAGTTGACGGCAAACCCGCCTCAGAAGTTTTAGACATGATCATCATCCCCGGCGGTAGCCTTGTCGAATCAGCCAGCATCAACCCAACCGTCGCCAAAGAAATCACCAAAATGGCCCAAGCCGGAAAATACGTACTAGGCGTATGCTCAGGCTTTCAAGTGCTCGCCAAAGAAACCGACATCGGACGACTATCCACCTCCCCAATCACAAGAAAAGGTCTAGGCTTACTTGACGCCGAATTCAAACCACTAATCTGCACCGAGCGTGTCTGGGCCAGCATAGTTGATACAAGCTTTATCACAAAACAAATCGGCCAAAAAGTCAGCGGATTTCACTGCCACACCTACGGCCAAACCATACTCCACAAAAACGCTCGCCCTATCCTTATAACTCATGCCCAGCGCGTAAACTATAAAAAAAATCCCCAAGACCTCATCTCAGGAGTCACAAACAAAGAAGGCAACATCTCAGGAGTTTTTATCCACGGCCTCATAGACAAAAACCCCATCATCATCCAAAGCATCCAACAATCCCTCGACATAACCCCACATGACCTAAACGAAATCAAAAAAGCCAACACCGAACTGCTCAAAAACATCCAAAACGAAATCGGCATATCCACAAACATCCGCCAACAACAACCTCTGACAAACCAAACCCCACCCAAACTCATCCTAGTCACCGCCTTGGGCAGCGGCTCAGGCAAAACATTTCTAGTAACCGGCATCGCCGGCGCACTTAAAAAACGCGGTTACAAAGTTGGTGTCCTAAAAGTCGGCGGAGACATCCGCGACGCCGTCTCCTCGCTCTATCTCACAAAAGAACCCATCCAAGAATACTCCTCAATTAAAATCGGTGAAAGCGGCTGGACACCTCTGGAACAAGCCATCCCCATGGCAAGCCAAGACTACAACTTTATCATAATCGAGGGCGCCATGAGCGCCTTCACCGGTCTGCTAAACCAAAACTACAGCCGACCTATGTCAACAGCTGAGGTTGCAGCCGCTTTGGACGCCTCAACAATTGTCGTGGTAGGCTGTGATAAAGAAGGCATCGAAGGAGCCCTCATAAGCGCCCTTAACTACATAAGAAACCTCCAGAGTCTAGGTGTCAAAGTTCAAGGTGTTATTTTAAACAAACTCCGAATCAGCTATCTAACCGAGCAAACCAAACAAATGATCCAACACGCCTTCCAACAGGCCGGGGTAACACTGTTAGGTATGATACCGCGATTAGATTTAGAAGCACGCGGCATGATTCCTGAAATCGAAATCCAATACGAAGCATTTGGCACCCAAGCCCTAAACACCGCAGAAGAATGCCTCGACCTAGAGTTGCTCACAAAAATTGCTACCCCGCCAAAGATAACAAAAATTGATTATGATTTGTTTGTAGCCAAATTCAAAAACCTCATAACCAACCATACGCTTAGTGATTCCAAAGGGGAATAACATGCTAATTGATCTCAAACTC
Source organism: Candidatus Bathycorpusculum sp. (assembly GCF_009778815.1). NCBI lineage: Archaea > Thermoproteati > Candidatus Bathyarchaeota > Bathyarchaeia (SeqCode) > Bathyarchaeales (SeqCode) > Candidatus Bathycorpusculaceae > Candidatus Bathycorpusculum > Candidatus Bathycorpusculum sp. The sequence goes on along the minus strand of NZ_WRFL01000052.1, from coordinate 5,837 downwards.
AGCGGCCAAACCGTTATGGTGATCGGCGGAGGCAAAGAAGCAACCCGCAAAGTCAAAAGCTTCCTTGACTCTGGCGCAATAATTTGGATGATCAGCCGCGACTTCTCAGATGATGCTTTAAACCTTGGAGAAACAAAGCAAGTTAACCTGCTTAAAACCGAAATTAAAGACGCTCAAACATTTATTGACAGCCTAAAACCCAAACCCGACATACTCCTAGCAGCCACTGATAATGCTAAACTCAACCACGACCTCATAAAAACCGCCCTCTCATATGGCTGTTTGGTATATGCGGTTGATAATGCTGCGCTTAGCGATTTTATTCTGCCCGCAATCGCCAAAGTCGGCAATGTCAAAGTCGCCATCTCCACCGGAGGCAAAAGTCCCGCTATGGCCCATGTGCTTCGCGAACGCATTGAAAAATTAATTACCCCCCAGGATTTACTTGCCATTGAATTGCAAGAAAAAATCCGTAACACTCTCAAAAACAGTATTTCTAACCCAAAAGATAGAAGTAAACTGTTATATGAGATATTAGACAACGAGAACATTAAAAGAGCCCTCTTGGAAAATAACCTTGAACTGGCTCAAAAATTAGCCCTAACACTCGTAGAAAAAGGTGAAACAAAACAATGAGTTTTCCCTCTGTACGTATGCGCAGACTGCGCAAAACGCAAGCACTACGCGATATGCTCAACCCCATCACACTCAACCCTGCTCATCTAATCTGTCCCATATTTGTTGAAGAAGACCTCAAAAACCCTGTGCCCATCGAATCAATGCCCGGCTACAACCGAGTACCGCTCTCAATGGTTGTAGAGGAAGCTAAAGCCGCAATGGCTCAAGGCATAAAATCAGTACTTTTGTTTGGCATTCCCGCTAAAAAAGATGAAACAGGCACAGGCGCCTACCATAAAGACGGCATTATCCAACAAGCCATCCGTTTACTCAAAAAAGCCTGCGGTGATGAGCTTGTCATTATTGGTGATGTTTGTCTTTGTGAATATATGAGTCATGGTCACTGTGGAATAGTCAAAGACAATCAAGTCCAAAACGACTCAACCCTGCCCCTTTTGGCTAAAACAGCTGTCAGCTATGCCCAAGCCGGCATCGACATAGTCGCACCATCGGCCATGATGGATGGCCAAATTGCCGCTATCCGAGAAGCACTCGACGAAGCAGGCTACGATCAAATCCCAATTATTGCCTATGCCGCCAAATATGCCTCAGGCTTCTATGGTCCCTTTCGAGAAGCCGCTGAATCCACCCCAAAATTTGGCGACCGACGTAGCTACCAGATGAACCAAGGCAACCCCCAAGAAGCCCTGCGAGAAATCGAGCTCGACATTGCTGAAGGCGCAGATATGATAATGATCAAACCCGCACTTGCATACCTAGACATTATCACCCTAGCCAAAGCCAGTTTTAATGTGCCTGTGGTTGCCTACAATGTAAGCGGCGAGTACAGTATGGTTAAAGCCGCCGCACAAAACGGATGGATAGATGAGCAAACAATCATCCGTGAAATCCTAATCGGTATGAAACGTGCCGGCGCTGATCTCATTATAACCTATCATGCCAAAGATGTAAAATCCTGGTTGACTTAACCTTGACTGAATCCAAATCTCTGAAGCTCTATGAGCGAGCAAAAAAAACTTTGCCCGGCGGCGTAAACAGCCCCGTTCGAGCCTTTGAGCCCTACCCCTTCTTTGTAGAATGTGCTCAGGGTTCCAAACTCTATGATGCCGATGGAAAAAAATACCTCGACTACTGCATGGCATACGGCGCACTGCTTCTAGGTCATGCCAACCCCGAGATTCTTGACGCCGTTAAAGCGCAGCTCCCAAGAGGCACCCTCTATGGAACCCCAACAGAGCTCGAAGTTCAATTCGCAGAAACCATAAGCCAAGTCTCCCCCTGTATGGAGATGATGCGTTTGGTAAGTACAGGCACCGAAGCAACCATGCATGCCCTGAGAGCCGCCCGAGGTTATACCAATCGTAAAAAAATCATCAAATTCGACGGATGCTTCCATGGCAGTCACGATAATGTATTAGTCAAAGCCGGCTCAGGCGCAGCAACCTTTGGCACGCCTAACTCACTGGGCATCCCCCAAGAAACCACCCAAAACACAATAGTGCTCCCCTACAACGATCTTGAAGCATTGGAAAACACCTTTAGAGCCGAGGGCCAAAATATCGCTGCTGTAATAGTTGAACCCGTGATGGCTAATGTGGGCTTAATCTTACCCAAAGCAGACTATTTACAGAATCTGAGAAAAATAACTCAGACCTATGGAACCGTTTTAATCTTTGATGAAATCATCACCGGCTTCCGCCTTGCCCTGGGAGGCGCACAAGAATACTTTGGCATCAAACCCGACATGGCAACCCTAGGCAAAGTCTTAGGCGGCGGATTCCCCCTGGCAGCATTTGGTGGAAAAAGCGAGATCATGCAAAACATAAGCCCCGCCGGCAAAGTCTACCAAGCCGGAACCTTTAGCGGCAACCCCGTCTCAGCCACCGCAGGTATGACCACTCTTAATTATCTATCCAAAAACAAAACCCAACTCTACCCCCAACTCGAAAAAAAAGCCTCAGATCTCAAAAAGTTCCTCCTCGACCAAGCCACAAGCTACCAGCTACCTGTACAGGTCTACAGCATTGCCTCACTCTATCAACTCTTCTTTACAGCCCAAGACATAACAAACTATGACGACGCCAAACACAGCAACCAAACCATGTTTAGTGCATACTTCCACGAACTGCTAAAACAAGGCGTATTCATACCCCCCTCTCAATATGAAACCTGCTTTATCTCAACCGCACACACAGAAGACGACCTCAAATTCACCACAAACGCACTAGACTGCGCCCTCAAAGCCGTAGCTAACACGAGGACAACCCCATGAAACTAATCGTTGGCACCCGAGGCAGCAAACTAGCCCTAACCCAGACTAATCGCACCCTAGACTGGATAAAAGCCAAAAACCCACAAGTAGAATTCGAGCTCAAAATTATTCACACCCTAGGCGACAAAGAACACGGCAAACCCCTCTTTAGCATCGATGCCAAGGGCCTCTTTGAAAAAGAAATCGACCAACAAGTCGTTAACGGCGAAGTCGACTTTGCCGTCCACAGCTTAAAAGACGTTCCCATTGTGGAGATACAAACCGGCACTGTGATAGCTGCAATTCCCAAACGCGACTCACCAAACGACGTATTTATCTCCCACAACAATGTTCCCTTCAAAGATTTACCCCACGGCGCAGTTGTTGGCACCGGCAGCCTGCGCCGCCTAGCCGAAATCAAATACCTCCGACCTGACCTAGATGTGCAACCCATCCGCGGCAACGTTGATACACGCATAAACAAAGTGATCAGCGGCGAACTCGCCGGTATAGTCATCGCCCAAGCCGGATTAGAACGACTAAACATAGCAGACCAAATAACCGAAAGCCTCCCCCTCGAACATTTCCCCTCAGCCGCAGGCCAAGGCGCCATAGCAGTCACCGCCAAAGAAGGCAACACAAAACTCATCACTTTATTACAATCCATCGAAGACCCAGCCAGCAAAGCCGAAATCACCGCCGAGCGCAGTCTAGTGCTTAAACTTGAGGGCGGATGCCGAGTTCCCATCGGCGCAGTTGCCAAAGCCCAAGGAAACCAACTCACCCTTTTGGGAAGTATCTTTTCACTAAACGACCAAAGAAAAATCAGCGCCCAAGCAAACGGCACCCTAAACCAAGCCAAAGAACTAGGCACCAAAGTGGGCGAAGAACTAATCAATCAGGGTGCAGAAGAATTCGAGAAGCAATGGAGAGAAAAGTATGGCGTATGGTAGAGTATTTCTAGTCGGCGCCGGCCCCGGCGACCCAAAACTACTAACAGTCAAAGCTGTTGAGCTAATAAAAACCGCTGACGTAGTTATCTATGACCGCTTAGGCGTCAGCGGAGAAGTTCTAGCCATGGCACCCCCAAAAGCCGAGTTGCTCTTTGTGGGCAAACGCAGTGGCCTTCACGAAGTTCCCCAAGACAAAATAACCGAGCTCATAATCGAGAAAGCCAAACAAGGCGGCCAAGTGATACGCCTAAAAGGCGGAGACCCCTTCATCTTTGGCCGAGGAGGCGAAGAAGCCGAAGCCCTACTCGCAGAGGGTATTGCATTTGAATATGTACCAGGCGTGAGCTCCTCAATTGTCGCACCCGCCTACGCAGGCATCCCCCTCACACACCGTGACTACGCCGCCTCAGTAGCCATCATCACCGGACACAGAGCAGGCGACGCCGACAAACCCATCGACTGGATAAAAATCGCCCACGCCGTTGACACCATGGTTATTCTCATGGGCGTCGAATCACTCCAAGGCATAGTCGAAAAACTCTTAACCGGCGGCATAAACCCCAAAAAACCCATCGCCATGATCGAATCAGGCACCCTCCCCCAACAACGCACCCTAATCGCTACCCTGGGCACCATTATACAAGAAGCCCAAGATAGAAACATAAAACCACCCTCTGTTATTGTCATCGGAGAAGTCGCAATATTAGGCAGGAAACTTTCATGGTTCAAAACACCCCTCTAAAAGGCCGCATCGTAGCCATAACCCGCCCCATTGGGCAAACCGAAGAAGCAGGCGAACTCATCAGAAATAAAGGCGGCGTTCCCTATTACATCCCCGCCATAGAAATAAAACCCCTAAACAACCCCGAATCCCTCAAAAAATTCATAACTGAACTTCAAGAGGGCACTGTGGACTACGTGGCTCTGATGAGCACAAACGGAGTCAAACACCTCTTTAGCGCCACCGAAGACATCAAACAAACCACCCAACTCTATGAAGGCCTAAAAAATACTTGTGTTATTGCAGTCGGCCCCAAAACAGCCGAAGCCCTCCAAGAAAAAAATATTCGCGTGGATATGATTCCACAAAAATACAGCAGCGAAGGCCTGCTTGAGGCTCTCTCAAACACTAATCTTAAAAACAAAACTTTTCGCATCCCCCGAACAAGCAACGCCTCACCCACCCTCACTGAGACTCTTCGAGCGATGGGTGCTGATGTTGAGGAAATCTATGTCTACGAATCAGGTCTACCCATAGATGAAGCAGTCAAAACCAAATTCTACCAAGACCTAACCCAGGGCCATATAAACGCCCTATTGTTTGGTAGCGGCTTGAGCGCTAAAAACATCTTTAAAATGCTTACCGAAAAAACAACCCTGGATCAACTCCGTCAAATCATAACCGAAAAAGTTGCCATAGTTGCCATCGGACCCACAACCGCCCAAGCCCTAAAAGAACTCAACATATCCGTCAATGTTGTACCAAACGATTACCTCTTTGACAGTGCCCTTGACGCTCTTGCCCAATATTGGGCTGAGCTCTAATCCTTTTTATTGTAGCTGTGCCGGTGCAGTCACTCAGGTTTAAACTACCTAAATGTTAACCCATAAAATAGTAACAGTACGATTTTATGGAGGTGGATATATGGAAGCAGACAAAAATGGAGCGGGACGAGTAAAATTAACCGTTGAACTAGAAGTTAACCAAACCGCCATGGAGCTGATTAAAGAAAACACTGACAGCGTGGTTAGCGCGGTTTCTCAGAGTATGAGTGCTATGCGCTCGGGTTCAAAAAACGGTTTTAGACACAAACAAAATGAAACCTCTGTTGCGGGTATTGTGCATCCCGACCAAGAAGTAACCCCGTAGCTACCTAAAATCCCGAGAAATGTAACTATGACGTTGTAATGGGGCATAAAAAACCGTCTAAATTATAATTACGCCTTAAAGTGACATTTCCCATAAACCAAAACATAGTTATATTAGTACGTAA
>NZ_WRFL01000051.1:0-17325 GCF_009778815.1 Candidatus Bathycorpusculum sp. | reverse complement strand
GTTTCAATTTCCTTTGCCGCACGCCAACAAGGAAAACTCAAACGCCGCTGGCCACTAAGCAAAGCAATCGTTGTGGCACCCGAAAAAACTCTGCAAGCACTAAAAACCCTCGAAGAGCTATTTCTAGAGCAGACCAACGTTAAATCAGTCGAATATAGCCAAACGGTTCCAGCAGATGCAGATAGTGAAAACTGGGTTTCCCGCCAAGAAGATGAGATTACAGTGTTTATCAGTGGTCAACGTGACGACACCCTGCTAGGTGAGGGTATTATGCGTGATTTAGCCCGCCGAGTTCAAGCACTGCGTAAAGAGAAGGGATTTGTACCCACCGAAGTACTCGAAGCAGTCCACATAGCAGAACTAGATGCAGAAAGCGCAACTCTGCTTGAACCCTACATAGAAACTATGGCAGGCTTAGTACGTACCCAAAAAGTCTATCTACACACAAACTGCAGTGAAATCGAAACACAATGGCATGAATCAGAACTTGACGGCAAAAAAATATGGATAACCCTACACTAGGCGATAAAATGACAGAAAAAAATCTATACAAATGCCCTCACTGCGCCTGCATTTTTTTAACACAAGCAGACCTACAAAGACACAACGCCACCTTTGGTACAACCAAAGACCAGCATGAGCAAAAATATAAAAAAACTCATGACAGACTCGAATTCGGCTTTAGCGACGAATAACAAGTGAAAAGTGTCGACGCTGGCGGCACTTTTGAGCAGATCACGCTATACACCATTTTTTGATAAACAAAAACCCTGAAGAGTACACGTAATTAAGTTAATTCAGAAATAAGCATGCATAAGCTTGAGTTGTATTACCCAAAAGCTGAGTGATTAGGGTTTAAAAAGAAGAAGGGAGGGGTATTTAGTGGCAGGTGTTTTCTGGAAGAACCTTTAGGATCCGGAGGATCTTGTGGAATTCTTCTTCTTGTAGTGATGCTCGGCGTCCGTTTGCGTAGAGGTCTTTTATGGTTTCAACGACTGTTGCAACTACTGTGTCGTCGGGTTCGTTGCCGGTTAGTTCGGTGATTTTGTGTTTTATAATGCCTTTGCCGCTTTGTTTGCCGATGGTTAGGCGTCGTGCGTTGCCAACTAGTTCGGGTGGGTAGGGTTCGTAGGTCCAGGGGTCGTTTAGAACGCCGTGTGTGTGGATGCCTGATTCGTGGGCAAATCCATAGTCTCCGACGATGGCTTTGTTGGGTGGGACGACAAATCCTGTTGCTTTGCCGATATAGTTTGCTGTGTCTTTGAGTGTGTGGAGTTTGCCTTCGAATCGTTTGATGCCGCGTTGTAGGTAGAAGTTGAGTAGGATTTTTTCTGTTTCTGCGTTGCCTGCGCGTTCGCCTATGCCTAGGAATGTGGTGCTGGCGTAGACTTTGTCAAATAGGCCGTCTGCTGCTTGGATGGCGGCCATGGTGTTGCCGACTGCGTTGCCGAAGTCGTCGTGTGCGTGAATTTCAAGGGATGGGATTTTTGTTTCTTTTTTGATGGCTACTACTTTGGCGGGTATGCCGTTTGGCATGGGTGCGTTTTGGTCGGGTAGGCCGATGCCTACTGTGTCACAGAGGCGGTAGCATTCGGCGCCTGCGTCGGCTATGGCGTTTATGAATTTTCGTTCAAAGTCCCAGTCGGCGCGAGTGCTGTCTTCGCCGTGCACAAAGGTTCGTAGGCCGCAGGTTTTTGCGGCGTATTCGGTAACCTCGACGACGTTTGATAGGATTTGTTCGGCTGTTTTTTCGGGCCATTTTGCTTTGAAGTGTATAAATGATACGGGGTGTGAGATGCCGACTTCTTTGAAGCCGCATTTGACGGCGCTGTCTATGTCTTCTTTGACGGCTCGACACCAGCCTGCAACTCGCATGTCTAGGTTTTGGTCTAGAATGAGTTTGGCTGCGTGTTTGTCGGGTTCTTGGTAGTGAAATACTTCTATGCGTCCAACGCCTAAATCACAGAGTAAACTGGCTATTTTGGCGGCGTCTTTTGGTCCCACGGCTAAGCCGGGCATTTGGATACCGTCTCTTAGGGTGGTATCGTCGATTATTGCTTCTGTTTTTAGGGGGGGCAGTTTGAAGAAGAAATCTTTTATGTCCATTTTATGCTCTCCTTTGTCTAGTTTTGCGTTTCTCCTTACGCCTTTATATAGGGTAATTAACGTTTGTATATCGTTGATAAAGGTTTCTGGTATATTTGTGTACAGTTGTTCAAGGAATTTAAGACTTTAAACTCGAATGTCTTAACATTAGTCAAAATAAACCTTTACATACGTAAATTAAAGGTTTGAAAAAAGTGCCTTAATTGTCCCTGAAACAGATAATACATGCACCGATGCCTCCACCCCAGCCACTGAGGTAACTGCGGCTAAACCCGCTCGCACCGAGGGCAAAGAAGCAAGCAAAACCCGTATCACCACAACTTTTCGGGTTGTATTAAAATCAATCAAAGATAACCCAGTCAAACTTGCCCCAACCTCACCATAGAGCTTAGTTACAGAATCCCAAAGAGCATCCATAAGCTCCCGCTCGCTGGGCAACCCTTCGCATTCTAGTTGCAGAGCTAAATAACGGCGTTTGGTACGTTTCAAGTCATCTCAGCTCCTCGGATCAGAGTTATACCAGGCGCCACAAACTTGGAACGCAGCTTTTCACGGTTACGCTCTATTAGGGTATTTGGAGTTGTAGACAGGGCATCTAGGGCTTGGGGTTGGTTTAGCCCAAACAAATAACAAAGACACGCTAAATCTTTGGGCATGCGCATCAAATGGGATTCTGAAGCGCCGCTGGAAACTAGAAGGGGCACCTTGAATTCTTGGGCAAGAGCAACCTCACGGCGCAAATTGGAAAGTAGTCGCACACGTGCTGGACCTTCCAAAATCAGCAGAGGCCTAATGTCTACTTCGAGTGCGGCTAAGCCTGCACTGGCTAATTCGGCTTCAGCGCGGTCAAAAAACCGTTTATGGTAATCCAAACTGGGAAAGTTTAGCAGATCCACACGACGGTCTTTGGCGGCTTGACGTGCAATCTCTTTATCATCACAGATAATGCAGATGATTTCAAGACGACGACGGTTTTTGCGAAGAAAACGCATCAAATCCTCAGTGTTGCGAGGTTTAAAATCTACTCGGCTGATAAAATCTAGGCCTGCTTGATTGCAGGCGGCTCTTAGCAGATTCAGTTGGTTGTCTTCGAATTGTGCAGAGAGGGGTATACTTATGGCATGGTAGCCAAAGCAGGCGGCGCGCTCAATTAGGCGCTGGGTTGTTTGGGGGTCTTTGGGGTTTGCCCTAAGATGGAGATCGATGCATCTGCGTTTCATGGCAGTAGCCCAGATTGTTTAGCTAACTCGATGATTTCATCTGGGGTTTTATTTTTAAAATGGATTTTTAAGTGGATGGGGTCAGTTTGTGTAAATTTGAGTAAGCCTAAAACTGCGACTTGTTTATCAAAGCGCAAATACAGGTTGCCTTTTTCGAGGTGTTGGGTTATGTCTTGGTTTAGTTGTTCTTTGTCAAGGGTATTTAGATCAGTGCCGAATTTTTTGAGAACTAGGGGTAAGAGTTTACGCTCGGTTAGTTTGGCGGTTAATAAAATGATGGGGTTGGTATGATGCCCACTTAGTTTAGTTTTCTCAAAGAGAAGGGTTTCTTGAAGTTCCGCAGGAAAGAGATTTTTTGCGGCACCTTCAACTTTACCCGGATCTTCGGTTGCGTGTGCTGATACGCGTATATCGATGTATCCTATGGAAAGTTTTGACGACATTTGTTGTCGAGCGTTTTGTGTATGTCGGTGGCTTTTAGCTTTACGGTTTGAGATGTGCTTTTATAGCTTCGATGTTTTGGTCGCGTTGGCTACTGCGGCGGACATCAACGGGTAGCCCGGCATTTCGGGCTTGTTGGATGCTAACGCCGGCGGCTTTGAGTTCATTTACGCTAAAGCCTCGGTTTTGTTTTTGCTTGCCGTTGGGTTTGGGGAAGGTGGGTTTGATGTGGTGCATTACTGCGGCCCATCTCCTTTGCGTTGGCGTTTTACGCCGTGGTGTTTCTTTGCACCCTTGCGGTGGCTTGGGCGAGCTTTTTCTGCGCCTGCACCACGGTTACGTAGTCCACGGACGCTTTTACCTGCGCTGGTCATGCTACGGAATACACGGCTTGTGTGTTGTCTCTCAGTTATCCAGCTGATGTGTTTGTCAGTTTGTATGGTTGGTGCATTGGGGTCAACGAGGATAACTTCAAACCATTTGTGTCTGCCGTCTTCTCCAACCCAGTAGCTGTTGAGCACCTCAAGGTTGGGAAAGTGCTTTGCAGTACGTTCTTCTGCGATTAATCTAAGATTTTTAGCGGGTTTAAATTTGTTAACACCCATACGTTTTGGGCGTCTGCCGGAGCGGGGACGAATTTTGCGCAATCCGCCTCTGCGGACTTTGGTTCGTGCAATTACGAATCCCTGCTTGGCTTTATATCCTAGTTTACGGGCTCGGTCGAGCCTTGTGGGGTTTTCTATTCTAAGAGTAGAGGGCTGTTTGCGCCACTGAATTAAGCGCTGACGCATTAAATCGTCAACAAAGCTTTCTTCAGGCTTTGCCCATTCTTCAGCGATGTATTTGTATGCCATTTCAAATCACTTTTTTTGTTTGCGGTTCAGCCTTTCGGCCACATCCCAACGGACAAGATATCCGCCTATAGACCCCACCAACAACATGCAACAAAATAAAGCTTTTCACACCACTACACCATACAGATGATAACTAACCAAAAAAACGCTTCAGATAACCAAAGAAACAACAAACTAAAACACCAAGCTGGACAACCAAAAATACACACCCTCACTGTGCATATCACAGTCTATGCCGTTTCAGGGGCGGGTTTGGGTTTGGGGCTGAGTTTTTGTTTTAAGCCGTAAACGAATGCAAGAAACCAAAATGTTACTGTTGCCCAGCCTAGTATAAAGGCTAGAGTATTTCCCACCAAATAGTATGCGATCTCAAAACCGACGATGGAGATAAAAGTTAAAAATGAACCAACTATGCTAAAGCCCCGCAGATAATTACGGTTCTTAATTACGGCCCGCAACATCCAAAGTAAAGCGATAAAGTTTATGATACCAGCAATATCTAGGATCGTATTCGCAACTGGATCAATCATTTTTTCTTGTTTCCTAAGCCAAACAGGGTATGCTCTAACTTAAGGTTGCCGTAGCCCCAAGCTCTGGGATGTAAAATGCCTTAAAAATGTTAAAGTCCAGTATTGTATATCCGCGAAAGGAGAGGGGTGAGAAAAAAAATGATTTCGCGAGATTGTGATGGTTGCGGGTTGCAGAGACCCTGCATCAAACGTTTCCGCAAAGTAAGGTTAGGCGAAAAAGTTTACTGTCCAGACGGTACAGCTCATCTAGTGGATCAAGCAAGCCTGCTTGCATAAATCGCCTAAAAAGGAACAGCAAAGTGTTCAAACTGTTCCAACCTCATTTTATTTGACAATCATAGGAACAAATTATGGGAAAATAATATATAGTCAAACTGCAACGTGTGGTAAAGAGGAATGAAGTTGAAAGCATTTCGAATTGCAATTATAGTAGCTGCATTTTTCATCAGCGGTTTTTTGTGCCTCAGCATGGTTTCAGCGCTTGGATCAAATGAAGCCACAGCTTCTGTCAGATGGTCAAAAACATCACCCCAACCCGGAGATACAGTAACAATCACACTTAGTTTCGAAAACAAACTTCAAAAACAGATACAAATAGCCAGAATAGGTATAAATGGCGACTGGATACCTCCAGATAGTGGAGGAAATCCCCAATTTGTAGGTCCCCAATACGTCTCAAGCCCTGTCACAGTTGCAGCTGGAGAGACCTTCACTTCTGAGACTTACAGCATCGCAATTCCGTCAACCATAAGAGCTGGAATACACACCTACTACGTTGCTGTTGATGGATATGACTCCACAGGCTCAGGCTTTTCATGGGATTCACCACAATTCTCCATAACAATTGGCGATGCCAGCACTGTCTCATCAACCCCAGGCCCAAGTTCAACAAACTCTGAACCAAACAACAACTCTTCATTGGAGACCTCAACAATCATTGCTATCATAACCGTCACAGGAATCGTTGCCGTAATCGCTATAGCACTGTTTATGTCGCGCAGAAACAAACAACCAGCACCCGTGTTCGCAAACCAACCACCCAATAACCAACCACCCAATAACCAACCATGGCCGTCTGCACCAAAAGAAGAAAAAGACGACGAATACGAAGCAGTCGCAGAAGAAGAAGAGGAATCCAGCGAATCTCAACAACAAAACTTTGATATTTAATAGCAGCTATTCAGCGTTTAACAAATAAAGGCCATTAACGGCCTTTATATCCAAACATCTTTTAATAACGATTGCTATAAGGACATATCTTGCTAATATCTAAGCTCCGGTCAGCCCAAGTGGGTATAGTAGTAAGTATTTTTTTAAGTCTAGTTATTTTGCCAGTTATTCCAAGCATTCAAGCGCAAAATACAACCAGTTTTATGCCCACCGATAATTTCAGTATTCCCCAGCTGGGTGGCTCCATCAACTTTGCCGTGAACGGCTCCTACAGATCAGCTGTTTTAGAGAATAATACATGGGTTTTTAGAGGCTTAGTACTTAACAGCTCTCAAACTCGGGGAACCCTCTATATCTCCGTTGAGAACTCTAATGTAACAATAACTGACTTTCGCTCCATCTCTGCGTTTGGGCGTTCTCAATATTTGAGGTATATCGCAGAGGGTGAAGGAGTGCAAAGAATTAATTTAGGCATCAACTATACAACCAATTCTGCGGATTGGATGGTAACACTTAACCGCCAATATATAAATGAAGGCGAAGGCTGGCAACTACGACGGGGCAATACAGTAGTTGTTAATGGGCAAATTGGCAACGTTACTGTGATCCACTACAACTGGGATATACCCAATGATAATGACCGGCCCTTCTATGAACAGCATTCAGTTGCGCTAACAGTTGTTGCAGTGGTCGTTGGCACCGTTTTAGCGGCTACAGTAATTAGCATAAAAGCGAGGCGATAACAGATGTCTGCAGTGCAAACCGAAAACTCACCGCTTATTGTCATACCCATCTACATACTGATCGTTATCATCAGCTCCATCTTGATCTTTAAACTTACCAAGGATAAAACCAAGAAAATCAGCTCACTAAGGCTTGTTATCCAAATAGCAGCCGTTGTCGCTGTTTTTATGGGACTTATTTTAGGTCCCTTTAATGTTCCGCTTTTTCAACCGTTAGGACCCGCACCCAGAGACCATCTCATAGGAGCAGACTTTTTGGGCAATCAGTTTCCTGATGGGATCTCCTTTCCGATTCTAGCATGCTACTATCCTAATGGACGCACAGTAACCTGTCCAATTTGGCAACTTCAAGCCTACATTTTTCCGTTTTGGGATCATGCCCGTGGCTACAACGTGATTTACTCTACATCGGGACTGGAGAAAATAGGTATTGTAGTGGGGCTGGTGGCTGCGGCAGCTATAATACTTGGCCGATCTGTCTGCGGATGGCTTTGTCCGTTTGGTTTGTATCAAGATGTGCTGACACGAATCCGCAAGTTGACACGACGTCGGCATCTAAGTTTTTCAAATAAGACTAATGTTAAACTTGGTCAGGCTCGATACATTATAATTGCAGTATTTCTCTTGCTAAGTGTCATTTTTGGTTCATATGCTATATTTGGCACTGAACTTGTCCCTGGGACAATTCCTGGCGGGCCGCAGGGAACGGAAGCTGGAATAATAGGTAAAATTAACGAACCTTTCTGTTTGGTCTGCCCTGCAAGGCCATTGTGTGTTCTAGCAGAATGTGCTGTGGGAGCGATGAGCTATAGTTATGTCTCTCAGATAGCCTATGGTCCGTTTTGGATAGAGGGCGGTTATATATCCTCTATAAACATAACAGTTCTTATCATCGTTAGCATTTTGGCTTTTGCATACCGGCGGTTCTGGTGCCGTATCTGTCCATTGGGTGCTATAACAGGGTTTTTCAGCACCTTTAAACCATTTAACCGTATTGCGCTTACCAAACTTGAGAAAGATCAGCAAAAATGTACCAAATGCGGCGTTTGTAAACGTGCCTGTCCTACACAAGCAACAGCGATGTATGACAAAAAAGGCGGGGATGTCACTGAATCCCGATGTATGCTCTGTGCAAGATGCGTTGAGATCTGCCCCTATGAGGGTGCTCTAAAGATGACGTTTGCTGGGAAAACTCTAGTTGAATCCAAAAATTGGCTAGAGGGACAAAAAGCAAACCCGACAACAGCTAATAACACAACACAATAACCCACTCAATCCGTTTCTAACGTCTATAAAAAAGTGCCAGAGCTTTGTTTGGTGGCACCCTTCTTTAGCAACTATTTACGTTATTTGCCAACTTGAATAGCGGGTATAAAATTTGTGATTTAAAAAGTTGAATATATCGTGATAATCAGCTGTTAGAAAGTATAAGTTGCTTGGTCAAGTTATCTCAGGGAGATAGCTTGTTTTAGCAGACGCAACTTGGAACAGCGCGTTCGGTTACAATATCGGGAGTTATTTTTCGGCAGATATGCACAAGGGATTCTTCTGTGAAATTAAGTACACTGTGCCCATCAGTGGTTAAGCGGTAAATTTTTCTTGGACGTTCGCAGGACATATCCCATTTGCTGTCGATGAACCCTTTCTTTTCAAGTACGCCCAATAGTGGATAGACGGTGCTTGGACCAAAGTAAACGCCAAAATTTTTGCGGATACGGGTAATGATTTGATAACCGTGCATAGATTCGGTATTTAGGAACTGCAGAACAATCACGTCAAGCAGGCCCTTGGTGAGTTTTGTTGAAACCTCTTTTTGTTCACTCGCTTTAAACATATCTTTTTTCTTCCCCTTTCTCTCTGTTTGTTTGCTTAATAACTACACTTAGTACACAGCGATATAAATCTTGTCTAATTTTAGCAATTTTGCCGATTTACAGCAGCATTTCAACATAAAAACAAAACACCAAAAACCAAACCACCCCACAACAGAGCAACAACCAATACATACTCCAAACCGCGCCCGCATAAAGGACCAACGTACAGCAATTTTTAAAAGGAAAATACACATATTGGAACTCTAACCCAGAGAGGAATAGAAGGTTGGAAACAACAAGCGGTAAAAAAATTGTCCTCACAGCATCAGCAACTGAAATGAGTGACTTCCTAAATAACCCATTCATCGCTTTTTCAGGAGGATTTGGCAAAGGCCCAATCCCACTCTCATATGTACGCAAAACCCTCTATCCACACCGCCCTCAACGGGCAGATGGTCAAGCAAGCTACGTACCATATGGACTGCGAAAAGTCGAATCCATTCTCCTTGAAGGCGGATTCTCACCAGACGACATCGCAGTTGCATACCCCGAAGACCTGTCCAAATTCATCGGCCCCCAAACCAAAGTCGTGGGCATATCAAGCATGGACCCCACAGGCATGGGCTATGTCAGCAAAACCTACAGCTCCATCGTAGGCGGCGGCGAATCAATGAACCGCATCGAATTCCGCAAACTCGTCATGCACCCCGCCATAAAAAAATACAGACCCAAAATCATCGTCGGCGGATATGGCTCATGGCAACTCGAACGCCAAAACGTCTCAGAAAGCTACGGAGTCGACTGCGTTTTAATGGGCGGCAGACCAGGACCCATAGTAGAGCTGTTTAAAAAAGCACTCAACGATGAACCCCTGCCCCGGCTAGCAAAAGCCGACGAATCCCTCAACAATTGGGATTACAACCAAGAAATACCCACAATCCAAAACGTCGCAATCCACGGCGCAGTAGAAATCAACAAAGGCTGCGGCAGAAACTGCCAATTCTGCACACCCACCATGCAACACAAAATCGATGTGCCGATGGACAAAATCATGAAAGAAGTCGCCCTAAGCGTAGCACAAGGCAGCGATCACATCACCCTAATCACCGAAGACATGTTCCTCTACGGCCAAAAAGACCCCCAGTTTATCCCTAACCGCGAAGCAGTGGTTAAACTCTTCAAAACCGTCGCAGATTACCCAGGCGTAAAAAGCATCCAAGCCGCACACATGTCACTAGCACCTGTCTGGAACGACCCCCAAATGATAACTGAGCTAGCAGAAATACTCATCGAAAAATCCTGGTACTCCTTTGGAAAAAAACCAATAATCACAGCCGAAACAGGCGTCGAAACAGGCAGTCCACGCCTAATGAAAAAATACATGGCAGGCAAAATGCTACCCTTCCAACCCGAACAATGGCAAGACGTCGTCACCAACGCCTTTGGCATACTAAACGACAACGACTGGTATCCACTATCAACATTTATCATCGGATTACCCGACGAGAAAGAAGAAGACATGCTCCAAACACTAGAGCTTATGGATAAACTCAAAGACTACAACGCATTCTATGTACCACTCTTCTTTGTACCCCTAGAAAACTGTGTCCTAATGAAACAAAAAGGCACCGAAATGGATTCCCTCAGCAAAGCCCGCTGGGACTTCTTCATTAAATGCTGGGAATACAACATTAAAATCTGGAAACCAACATTTCTAGAAAACCGCCTGCCAAACCCAATGCTCTACAACACCTTTGACAAATTCATCATCCCCTACTTTGGCAAAATCTTGGGCGCCTACTACGGTTTAACACGCGGTGCCAGCGGCGAACAATTTAAACAAGCCGTCTATCAACTAAGCATGCCCATGCCCGATAACGGCAGAAAAGTAAAAGGAAAAGTAAAAACAAAAGCTTAGGCAGAATCTTCTGCCATAACTTCACTATTTTCTGATTCTATATCTAAACTATCAAAATCCGAATCAGCTATAGCGGCTTCTTGCTCAACAATTGGGCTGTCAGTTTGTGCGAGCTTGATTATTTTTCTAGCATGAGTAATGTAGCCGGTGTGCCCGGTCATCATGGTGTTGGGCCGGGTTTTACCGCGCTCCACCTGCATTGTACGCATAAGACACTCAATGGTCTCGATAAAAACAAAGCCGCTGTCACGAAGAGCCTCAGTTGTCCGCACAACTTGATCAATAGTGGGACTAAAAGAAACAACAACTCCGGAGGGTTTTAGCGCCTCATAAACATGAGGAACCACCAACCAAGGAACAGCTAAATCCAAAACAGCCGCATCTAGATCTCGTTCGGCAATACCCATGGTAACATCGCCGCTTTTCATCTCTACATTATCGATAAGTTTGGATCGCTGAAGGTTTTTAGCAGCATTTTTTTGGAATTCAGGACGCAACTCGTAGGTATAGACCTTGCCCGTTGGACCAACATAATGTGCTAATGCGCTGGTTAATGCGCCTGTACCTGTGCCGGATTCAAACACACGACTTCCAGGCCCAATTCCACTAAACATAACAATCAAAGCAGCATCTTTGGGATAGACGATTTGGGTGTTGCGGCCAGATTTCATCATGTAATCAGTTAAGGTCGGTTTAAGGGTGGTGAAAGTAACGCCTAGACTACTCTTGATGGGTTCTCCAAATTCTTTACCGATGATTTCATCAAGTTTTAGATATCCTTTGTGGGTATGGAAAGTTTGCCCAGCCTGCATTTTAATCATGTAGGTACGGCGTGCGTCAAGGTAAATGAGTACATAGTCACCGTCTTGGATTATATCAGCCAAAGTTTGTTCCTTCCGAAAGTGAGAGATACATCTTGATCCATTTAAGCTTTAGATCCAAACACAGCCGCTAAATAAGGAAAAGAAACAAGTTTCACAGCACTACCTCAAACAAACACGAAAGTCTAAATTGGGATTATAAAACATAGAAGTACAAAAAAAGAGCAACGCACTGTCCATCAAAAATTGGGTACTAGTTGAACATATTCTATAGTTAAATGCCAAATGGCCAGCAGTTTTACTGTAAAATTGGAAAAATAAAGACAAACAGATTATGTGTTGTGTGTAGTAATTAGTTCAGGTTTGGTTTTCACTGGTTGTAGTGGAGAGTTTGGTGTGTGAGATGATTGGAAGTATACTACTTTGGAAATTCGGTGTTTATCTAGCCAGCCCATTCTTGAGAGCTGATTCAGATAGTTGCTCTCGACTGCGCGACATCTCCCGGTAAGGTTGGAAACCTGTACAGCATCACATTTCCCTTTTGATAGTACAATCATATAGGTTTTCCTAAGGTGGTCCGGCAGACTGATTAGATTAGATTCAGTCATTGGCAGGGGTGCAAGATTAAATTTTGAAAAATTATTCTCGATATCATCGAGCCTCACTCGTATACTTATCATTTCTCGATAGATCTGATCTAATACGGATCTTCTAACCATGTCAACCCTTCCTTGCTTAAACAATCAAGCGCATATGATAGAATTTATTTAATAGTTTTTGAGAACGCAACTTTGTTGTTAGTGAAGAAAAATGGGCAGCATGAGAAGAGAACTTTACAAGCTTGCAAACTCAAGCTTACAAGCGCTTAGAAGCTAAGTTACAACAAACAGTAAGAAAAAAACAGTGTGCCAGCCGGTAGTTGAAATTAAACAACACGTGGAAATAAAAACAGGGTATGATCTAAGCGGCATAAGCCATTATTTGAGGTTCTTGAAATCAACCACAGCATAGTGAAACATAAAGAGTAACTTCAAAAAAATAAGAGAAGAGGTTACTTTACGTAGTCGTCAAATGTCCAGAAGTGTTCTTCTTCTTGAATAATTATGTCTTCAAATAGGCGTCGTGTTGTTGTGTCACCAAGTTCGAGGGCTTTGGTGATGATTTTGCGGTAGAGTATGATTGTGTCGCTTTCAAGTTTGTGATCTAAAACCAAAAAATCTTGGGCGGTTTCACCCACTACCGGCAGAGGATCGGGGTTGGCTACGGCTTCGCCTTCAAGGAGATAGATGCGTTCGCTGATTTTTTCGAGGTGGTCCATCTCTTGCATAAATATGGGTTTGAGAAGTTTGCTGACTACTGCGGCTTTGTTTGTTTCTGTGACGGTTTCAAGGGCAGTGCTTTTTTCTCGGAGGGCAAGGAGCGCCATTTTTTCATGCTGGTTGATGTATTGGATAATGCCTGTGATTTCAGCAGATACTGCTTTGTTGAGAAGGGTAAAGTAGTCGTTTGTGTAGATGTTTCGCCACTCTGGCAGGGGCACTTTGCTTGGTTGGTCGGGTTCGTTTTGGAAGTTTAGGTATTCTTGGAATTTAAAGAGGTGTTCTTCTTCTTCATGATAGATTTTTTCAAAGAGTGTTCGTGTTTGCCAGTCGCCTATTTTTCCAGCGGTTTCTATGATTTGGCGGTAGAGTGTTAGGGATTCTTCTTCTGCGGTGACACCGTTTTTAGCAAATTCGCTTAGGGTATTGCCGATGTGGACTTTGCCTGAGATAGGAAGGGCTTTGCCGCCAAGATAGTAAATGCGCTCGATGATGTCGGCGGCATGTTTCATTTCTTGGATTGCAAATTCGTAAAGAAAGCTGCCGATTGCATCATAGGTGGTTTTGTTAAGTAAAATGTTTTCAGGGATTAGTTTTTTGATGAGTTTTTCCATTTTGCCATGCTGAAGAATGTATTGGACTGAGAGGCCTATTTCATGTTCTACGGCTTTGTTTAATAAATCAATATAATCTGCTGTTACCTTGACAGCCATAAAAATTACCTATGAAATGGAGCCATCCCCCAAATATAAAAATTGTTGTGGACCATAAATCAAGCGGGCGCCCAAAAACCGCTTGCTATGGCATTTGACTACCGCAGACACAACAATAGTTTGCATCTAAAACATTCTCAGCCCCACAATGCGAACAAGATTTTGTTGCTTGAGCAGGCTGTGAAGACGAATAGGAGTCAGTTTGCGGTGGAACATCAGATGGATAGGATTCAGGTGGGGGTGGAGCAACTTTGAGTTTATTGTAACCCAGAGCAGCAAAAATCCAACCGATCCAAGAAATAATAATACCAACAGATGGCAGTATTGCACCGATAAAGTAGAGTAAGCCCATGGTTTTAAATTCACCTACACCAGATTTGTCTGCTAGGGCATCAAAGGCGCGCTTATAGAGAAGACCACAATAGATCGATATAATGTAAACCACCACAACCAGCACTACTACAATAGCAAGAAAGCCGTAGATAGCGGTCATAAAATCAGTGGAAGAAGACCCACCAATTGCTGAACTTATCAGGTTAAACCCTGAAAAAAATGTTACTAAAACAAGCACTACACTAAGTATTGCACCTGTAATTATGTTTATCAGAAACGCTTTGAAAACATTCCAGAAAATTTCACGTGCATTGTAGTACTTGGATAAAATATACATTGACACCAAGAAGAGCACAAAACCAGCTAGTGCTATAGCCCCTAAGATTCCTGCGCCAACCATCAGACCCGGCATAAACGAATTGGCAAGTGCAGGACTAGAGTTTGAAGAATAAGATAATAGAGCAGCAAATAATTGTACAATAGCAACTGCATATACAACCACCAAAATAACAGGAGTTAAAATTGTTATTATGCTAGCTGTAAGCCCTAATTTTTACCTGTCTCAAGTGACATTTGTAAACCCCCAACCTATATAGCGCTATTCAGGTTAGTTAATAAGTCTTGTTATTTTGCATGCATCTTGGCTTCACAATAGCGCTATAAAACCTCGGCGAGTGGATAAATAAAGATGACAAACAAACAATATGATTGTTTATTCGTTTTCTTTTTGGGCATCTACTGTTAGAGTTGTGGGGGTATTGGGGGTGGGAGGAGTTTTTTTGCGTAATTCTTTGGTTGTATACCAAGCAACAAATAGTGAAGCGGAGGCTAAAAGGAAGAGTCCAACTTCAAAGAGTACCATAGAATCTCCTGCGAAAGGAACCAGAAAGTCCACGAACCCCATTGGTAACGCTATGAAAAACAGTTTTTTCTTTTTGTATACGACGGCCATAAAGCAGAGATAACCCCAGGCTATGTGAAACATTGCTGAGGATATTCGCTCCACCGTACCAAGCGCAACAAAACTTAGTGCCTCTGCATTTGAGGAAAACAATGCAGGCGCAGATTCAGCGAGCGTACCATAGATTAACTCTGCAACTGAACCTCCGCCAGATATGAGAAAATAGTAGGAAACCAAGTTGATAAGGGAGAGAACACTGATAAGCCCTACATTTTCCCAGAAAGCTAAACCAGAACCATAGGCTTCACCATCACGCTGATCAAGCTTACCCCGTTTAACTGCAAAATAGGCTATCGCATAAGCCAATCCCACTTCAAAAACAATCGTTTGCACCCCATAGTAAACACCTAAAGCCGCAGGACCAACACCTAGCACCAGATTGATAGTGGGTATTTGTACGGCATACTTTAGGGCAATGGCACCGGCGTATGCAATCAATGTGTAGAACCAGATGTTTTTGTGAAAACGACGTTTTTTATACCAATAAACCATCAGTGCACTACTAAAAATTATGACAATTATGGGCTGTAATATGAAAATGGGATTGATATTGTCCATAACAATTGTTAAGAAGATAACCTTAAAAAAACTTGGCCAAAAAAACCCGACAATACTACGCTAACAACTACTATGGGTTATGTACGCTTAAGCAACAGAACCAGCACTAGATCGGGACAACAAGAGACCACAGTTAAAAATAGAGAACAGCACTTTTAAGACGTTAAAGATAGTCACAAAAGAGAAAAGGGGTCATAAAAGGAGAGCAACAAAGAGAAAGAGAAATAGGATTTGTGTTGCGCATTGAGCAGTCTGTTGTGGCGGTAACAGTTGGAAGGGAGGTTTATTTCCAGTGACCCTGGTTCCAGCGGTAAAAACTGGTTGGGGTGATTTTAATTATGGGCAGGTCGCCTTCTTTCCATCCGCCTTCTTCTGTTTGGTATTCGGGGAATTTTTCTTTGAGTAATTCATGGGCATAGCGGTATTCTTCGCCGTCCCAGAGCAACTCGGCTTCGCCTTGGATACGGATACCTTTGATGTTAGACCAGTTTTCGCGGTCGTAGTCGTCGATAACTAGGGAAATCTGTGGGTTAGCTTCGATATGTTCCAGTTTAGGGGTATCAGGATCAGAGGCTATGTAGAAGTAGACGCCGTCAAAAACGGGCCAGACTGGCCGCACGACGGGTTCACAGTCCTCAGTCGCTGTTGCTAGACGCCCAACAGGGAGTTTTTGTATGAAAGCTTTATCGGATTTGGATAGTTTAATTCCCATTCGACCACCAATACATGATTAGGACTTGGGACATTTATTTGTCAACCTTTTTAAAAAACTTAATGCTTATGTTCCACCATTTAAGCTTTACCAAAACATCTATTTTTGACAACCTGGACAGATACAACAGTAGCCTCCGCCTAAACTCAGCTTTATCACCTCAGTACCGCATACCCCACAGAGCTTGCCTGCCATAGCAGAATGCATGACTGACGCGTATTTGCCGCGTCCACCATAGAGATCAACAAATTGGGTTTTGCCGCCCAAATTGAGTCTCTGTTTGGCCAAAGACCCTATGGCATCATAGAGCTTATGACGTTCAGCTTCGGTGAGCTCGGAGGCTCTCCGTTTGGGATGAATACCAGCACGGTAAACAACATCTTGGAAAGCACTATTGCCTAAACCTACAACGACGGCATCTTTACCCACAAGTGCAGTTTTTAGGTTTACATTTTTTTTCAAAAGCGTCTCTGAGAAACCCTCAAAAGTGAAGTCTTTATCGATTGGTGAGAGGGTTTGGGAGAAATCCCGTCTGTAGAGATAACTGGTATCGAGATCATTGTCTGCAAGGGCATGGATAATACCCATACCGGTTAAGAGAACCGTTAGAGCTGTTTGGTCGGTGAAGTCTAGTTTGAGGTGGAATTTTTCTGGGATTAGGCCGTCTTTTTTGTGGAAAAGAATTATGCCGCCATATTCAGGTGCCAAAAGCAGGTTTTGGGCATCAGAAAATTTGATCCGAACAACATTGCCGTGACAGATAACTGTTTCAACCGTTTGGTCGCATAATCGCTCAAAATCAGAAAGGCGGGGACTGATGAAACCCATGTTTTGGAATTTTGTACAATTTGCTAATTTATAGGCGGCAACTTCTTTGTCAGTTAATTCGCTGTTCATTTGTTGGGATAGAATGTGGACTTCTGCAAACTCGACACTCACAAGGACACCTAAACCGTTTCTGTTCTGGACCCATTTAACAATATCGGCAATATATTGCTTTGACCGCATTATAAATAAGTGTTGATTGTATATGTTAACACGTGCTTAGTTATGAATAAAAAGTACAGTGTTAACTTGACCAAAGATGAGCGTTGGATAATTTTTGAGACAAT
>NZ_WRFL01000050.1:0-18285 GCF_009778815.1 Candidatus Bathycorpusculum sp. | reverse complement strand
ATTGTCTCAAAAATTATCCAACGCTCATCTTTGGTCAAGTTAACACTGTACTTTTTATTCATAACTAAGCACGTGTTAACATATACAATCAACACTTATTTATAATGCGGTCAAAGCAGTATGCAAAAGCTAACAAAAATTAACTGGTGTACAAGTTGGTTAAAAAGTGGTTTTTAATTATAGCCGTCGCGGCGATTGCAGTTATAGTTGCGGCTGTTGCTTTCTCATTTTACCCCTCTCCCCTTAGTATCGATAACCTAGGCGGAAAATACAACGCCACCCTAACCCGCTGGAGTGACCATGTACAGCTAACCTATACCGACGAGACAGGTCAACATAGCTCCGCATACTTTGACGATAACCTAAAAGACGGATTAAACTGGATTAGTGCTCAAACTCCTGAAAACGCAACAATCTTTGCCTGGTGGGACTATGGACACATGATAACCGCCATAGGACAAAGAAATGCAGTGGCACGAAACCCCTCACAAGAAATTCTTCCCTCCATTAGTGATTCAAGTGAGATAAACGAGTTCGACACAAACGACAAAATCGTGGACATAGCACAAGCACTCATCACAGATAACCCCTCAACATTGATGGAGCTTATGGAAAAATACAACGCAGACTATGTCATGGTTTGCAAAGACGATGAAATAAAAGCGGCCTGGATGTGCAAAGCCGTTGGCCTTAACAGTACCGATTATGTATCCAGCGACGGTCCCCTGATGAAATTTACCGATTTAGGAAAGACCACAATGCTCTCCAAATTACTTGACAACAACAACGACACAGGCCTAACCCTAGTTTACCAAAATGCACAGATGAAAATCTACCAGCTATCGGGAGCGTAACTCTAAATCAGCCTCCCTGCACCACCAACTAAAACTAAACCAGCGCAGCCCAAAGTTAGTATACAATCAGCGTTGCTGTTGGTTTTTGCAGGCTTAGCTTTTGTTCTGTTATTTTTCAGCCCCTTTGGACCCATAATAAACAACAGCCCCATACCCTCCCTCTATCATCCAATCGGTTGGGCCGGATCTTTATCTATTTGGCAATGTTGGCCTGCTATAGCCAAAAATATGAGCAGACAAAGGATTATTTTTGGTTAATTTTAGCTTTAGTGTTCTTACCTAATTTGATCTCAGATCTGTATTTCTTTCCAATTCCAAAAATTATGGGACAGGGTATGGCTGAGTGGATGGCCATTCAATACGCCGTCTGCTTTATCTGCCTGGCCTATTTTAGCAGGGTTAAACTTTTGAGGTACTCAAATCTGTTGCTGATGCTGCTTCTTTTTCCAGTTACTGTTTTAGCTTATTTCTTCCCTATTTTTGGTGGTTCATCTGGAATATTTGTGGCAATTTCTCTAATAGTTTGGGTTATGGTCATTGGGGTTTCACTAGGGTATCATGCGTTTCAACGCAAAGAATACATCGTGTTAGCTGGGATTATTCTTACCTTTATTGTATCTCCCCCTCTTCCAGCCCTATACATCACCACTGGGGTGTTGCCGTTTGGTTGGAGTCAACTCTTCATGGCCGTACTAACTGATCGAATAGCCATTTTTGGACGAATACTAATGCTGTGCAGTTTACCTGCTATAATAGCGGTTTTAACCAAACCAAAGCTCAACAAATACGTCAGGAACCTAACAAGCAACAATTAAACTGCTAAGACTTAGGCTGTGCTCAAATTTCTTAGGGGTCTGAATTTGTTACCCCTTAAGCAATGGTGCAGTACACTTGACATCTCGGTAGTTGTTGTCTATCTATTGATGGGGTATCGGTTATATTTTATCTATCAGGGCAGTAAACGATTGTACCATAAGCTCCATATAGTTTTTAACTGGACACAACCTAAGGTTGGTTCGTCATATGGCTTCAAAAAACAGGTTGTGGGTCTTTGTTGGGCCTTTGTTTTTACTCGCAATCAGCTAGGTGATCTATATTGTACGTTATCCTATGTGGAACGTGACTTTCCCCGTTGCACTGCCCTATGTAGGTATGTTTTTGTCCTATTTGGCGGTTTTTCTACTCAGCTTAGTGCTCATAAAGAAAGATATGAAAACAAAATTAACTGACCTATTCCAATTCAAAGACGCCCGGGTGGTTCTTCTGGGATTGCTCTTAGCAGTATTGCTTCAGGTGATCTTTTTTGGGTTTGTCGTACTTTTAGGCGGCAAACCAGCTTCTATTTCCTTTGCAAACGGAACGCTCTCTTCTTTTCCTATAACAGTGGCAATAACTCTAGTGTTTGTGCTCTATGTTTTATACGGTAGCTTTGGTGCCTTTGCAGAAGAAGTTGCCTACCGGGCATATTCTGAATCTAGAATTGCTTCAAAATATGGTTATGTGCTTGGCATTTCTATCTCAACACTGCTGTTTACTCTACAGCATATCCACATTTTCCAAGCTAACTGGCTTGAAATGTTTTTCCAAAGACAATTTATTTACGTATTATTCTTCGGTATCTTTGTTGGCTATTTTTTTAAAAAAAGTAACGGAAATTTGTGGGCCGTTGTCGCGTTCCATGTCTTGATAAACATCATTGATCTGTCTCTGCCCATCTCCTTTTCTGCACCCTCAGTCTATACACATTGGATTATAACAATCCTTAGCTTTACGATATTGATGATTATTTTGCATGTTTTACCATTCAATAAACTCATGAAAACAAAGAACCTGACCAACAATTTAACGCAGACATAACTGATTAAACTCCTGCAGACGTGTTTATCTACTCTTAAATTTGCCTCTGGTGTTTTCAGTGAGGCAGATACGAATGCAAATAGTGCAAATCAAGGTGTTTTGTTCTGCTTTTTAAAGGTACAGATTTCTTATGGTTGTGATTAGGTTGTTTGACTATGAAATCATTATACAAAATATTGTGATAACCGGTTCTTTTAGTGACTGCATTGATTTGGGTGCTGCGAATTCCAAGTTGGAGGGTTCAAAGTGCAACTGGCGACGGTTCCCTGGGTTGGTCTTTAAGTTAAGGGTGCCTTCTGCTACCTTTTTGCTTTTTAGAAGCGGCAAATTTGTTTGCACCGGCACAACCTCAGAAGCCCAAGGCCGCGAGGCGATAACAAACTTTCTAAAACGCCTCAAAACTGAAGCCCTAGTTTCAAACAACTGTACCTATGAAAGCTGCGTAAAAAACCTCGTTGCCTCTGTAGCCATAGCCGGTGTAACCATATCCTTAGAACAATTCACAAACCAATTCGAATCAGCCCTATACGAACCCGACAAATTCCCAGCGGCCATCTACAAAATGGACCAAACCAAAGCAACCTTTCTTGTTTTTCTCACAGGTAAACTCATCTGCTCAGGCATCGCAAACGAAGAAGAACTAAAAAGCACTGTGAAAAAATTCTACGATCAACTAATAGAAAAAAGCACCATAGAAAAATCCTAAACAACAAACAAATTATGCACCTCATAAGGCAGGGTGGTATCTCAATTTTTTTGCATCTTTTCAATTGTTTTGCTCTATCCCTTGTGGTTACCTTTGTTCTGCTCAATTTGGGAATAGAAATAAGTGTAGCTTTGGCTTATTTGGCGTCATGCTGAAAATAGAGATGATCCTGTGTGGTTGTACCGTGCTCCTTTCGGTTAATCAGTGTCTGTTGCCAATAGGTGTGTAAGTTATGAAAAAAAAGTTGGTTGTAGCAGTTGTTCTGTTATTGATTTGCTTAGTGGCTGTTACAAGTTTTTTTGTGTTTAATCAAAATGGACACAAACAATTCTATGTTGGGGTTACCTATTGTGGCGGCTCGGTTCAAGAGGCTAAGGAACTTGTTGATAAAGTAAAGGATTATACAAACTTGTTTGTTTTGCAATCTGGCCATCTGCAGGGATATACTTCTGCTATGGAGGAGATAGGCGATTATGTTGTGGCGTCAAAAATGAATTATGCCATTGGTAGCAGTACAAGTGAGTCTCTTGGATTAAGCACACAACAATTAAGTAGCTGGCTTATCGAAGCAAAAGAACGCTGGGGCAAACAATTCATTGGAATATATTACGACGATGAACCAGGCGGAAAAATGCTCGACGGTGTAGGACTCACATTAAAAAGAGACGCCCAAATAAACAAAACAACTGCAATGTCCATCGAAAAATATGGCAGATCAATATCTGTTCGAACCACTAATAATGTAGAGTATAATAATATTAATAATAACAGTTTAGAAGATACTGGTCTGCAGGTTCGGGTTTTATCTGATACATCAACCAGTACTACTGCGGTTACATATGGGGATAATGGTGAGATATCTCTTGTAACTGTTGGTGCTGACTCAAGAGGGCATTATACGGAATACATTAATTATTATTCAAATCGGACAATCACAATTCAAGAATTTACTGATGCAGGATACAAATTTTATGCCCCTGAAGATATCACAAAATATACTGGATCGTTGCTGTCCTATGAGGTGCTCGTTGAGCAGAATCCTATCCAGACTTATGGTGATGCGGCTGATGTGTTTGTAGACATGCAGAGAGGATTGTTGGAGGGTATAGATAAAACGCAGTTAAATAAGCAGGATCTTTTGGTTTTTACGGCTGATTATGGACTTTACTGGTGGAACTACAAGGGTGGTTATGATGTGGTGCTTGCAGAGTTGGCCTGGAACCATTCAGCGGCACAGCATATTGGTCTAGTTCGCGGGGCAGCTAATCTTTTAGGTAAAAGCTGGGGCACCATACTTACCTGGAAATACACTCAGACACCCTATCTTGCTGAAGGCGAGGAGATGTTTGAGCAGATGAAACTATCCTATGAGGCAGGTGCAGAGTATGTGATAATTTTTAACTACTCAGAAGACCCCACAAACCCAAACACTCTACAAGAAGAACACTTCCAAGCTTTGGAACATTTCTGGACTGAGGTAGTTCAAAACCCTAAGGTTATTCACGGAGGCATAAGCGCTGAAGCCGTACTAGTGTTACCTAAAAATTATGGCTGGGGTATGCGAAACCCACAAGACAACATATGGGGCCTATGGGACGCAGACGATACCTGCCAACCGATCTGGGACCAAATGCAAACCAGACTTAACCAATACGGCGCAAAACTTGACATAGTCTACGACGACCCCAACTACCAAATAGCAAACCGATACCCAAATATCTACTACTGGAACAAATAACAACTACTGCCTGATTGGTTCACAAGCCATAATAGTTGTTGGATAAATCCCCTTAGAAGAATAGTGTGTTGGCACCCAAGAAAACCAGGTTCAACAACAATAACGGCAGGCTTGCCATAGCTAAGGTGAGAAAAACTATCGTAGGTATTGTTGGAGATGTAAGAATACCTTTTTGGTAGAGGGTTTGGTGTTTTTCTAAAGTAGCGAAATATTTCTCCAAATCAGTTTCTGCTTTCACAAAATGCACCACCATCCTAGCAGGCTCACCTTCTTGGAACACTACTCTCTCGGCGGGGGAGTATCTCAAACTTTTTAGTTTTTCTAACGGTACTTTTCTTGCAGTAAACAACAACCAAACTTTTTTACGCACAGAAAGTTTGATACCTCCAAACATATTGTGTCCCCTAAGTGCATCTTTTAGATTCAAAATAAAAATCGCCAACGGCCACACCAAAGATAAAAGAGATGCATAACAAAACACAACTAAAACCAAAGGCAAATCCAAAAAACCCAAACCCACATTACCACTCAAGGGCAGCAAGGGAGCCGCTAAGCCAACAAATATGAGTGCCTTAACATCTGCCCCTCCATAGAAACCCAAACAAAACAAAACCAACCCCAAACCGACTGCAAACCCCAGTGAAAGACAAACAACCTGTGCCCTAAGGGGTTCAGCGGCTAAAGCGGCAAGGTTATTATGCTCCCTATCGGATAGCCGATAACCCAAACACAATTCGAAACCTGCCGACACCTCACATCTTGCAGTGAAGCATACCCCAAAATCCCCAAACTAAAAACAAATAATGCCCACCCAAATAACTCCAAGATATCTCCCTCTACTTCTGCTCTGTTTCAACTGCTGGGAGCCCTTTGTTTTCAAGAGCCGATGGCAGACCATGTTGATGATGATTATGGTGTTGCTGATGATTGGGCGGGTGGTTGTTTTTTTGGTTTGGTTTCTCTTTTTTGTTTTGGGGTTGTTTGGTTTGGTTTGGGTTGGTTTGTTGGGTGCCTAGTTGCATTCTTGAGAGCGGTACTTTGCCAAGAGCGATGGGTAGTTTTTCTATTGCGCTGGGTAACCCGATTATTTGTGCTAACTCTTGGGTGGACAGTACAATGGGGTGGCGTTTTCTAAGGGTGAGACATAACCCAACGGCCAAGCTGGCTGCTAAAAGCGGTGGCCAAAACTCCATCTTGCTAAGCGGTGAGGTGATAAATTTTATAGGATCAAATAATCCCAGCTGATATATCAGTAAGAGCACTGCTATGGGTGTTATCCACCATAGGCGGCAAAAAATATTGTTTCTTAGCCAATGGTTTGAGGGTGATTTTAGTGTTGTTTGGGGTAGGTGTGGATTTTTTTGTTTTTTAACGGTTTTGAAGTGGTTCATAGCGGAGGCGGGTAGTGCTTTTTTGATAGCTTGAGCGGTTTGTGCCGAGTTGCTTTGGATAACTATTTGGCAGATAAAGAGGGTGCTGGCAAGTTTTATGGCTGCATTTTTTGTACACTCTCTCACCCAAGGATCAGAGTTATTGTAGGGTGAGACGTTTTTGGCTGGTTTGGTTTTTAGATTTCTTTTTGCGATGGTGCCAACAGCATCAATGCTTTGATTGAGCAATTCTTTGTTTAGGTTGGGGGTTTGGTTGGTTTTTTCGAAGATATATTTCTGTATACTCAAAAGTGCGTTGGGGTCGGCTTGGGCGGTGATCTCTAGGCTTGTGTTTGAACCGGCGATGGAGGCAACTAATCGGTCTATGAGGTTTGGGGGCTTTTTTTCTTGATAGCTAACTATGGGCAGGGCATAGTTTTTCGCTAATTCTAATTCTGCTCTGAACTGATAGCATTGCTCAGGCGGCTCAGCACTTACTACCTCAACATCTATGAGTGTTCTTATGATGTTTGCGATCTGATTTTTTGTCTGCTCATCAGCAAGCTGAAGATAGAACCTAATCAACGACGACGCTTCACACCCTCTGTTTCCGGTGTCTTTGATGAGAAAGCGGTAGGGTTTAGCTAGGTTGTATAGCGCATCTAGGATAGGTGCAAAATTTCCCGTGTTTAACTCTGAGGTTATCAGGGGTCTAACCTCAACCCAGTATTCCCTATTGACTAACTCCATAGCTATCGATACTTAGATTTTTCTAACTTTAAAAGAACTGATAGGATGCGCTTTGTTGTATCTCGTAATTTCTCTGTTGAGGCCGGTGGAATATTTTGGGAAGGCCTAGTTAACCCTTCTCGTAAACTTTATAACAACTACACCATAAGAAACCTCATGGGTCACCTAATCAAAGGGTTACCGTTGCTGTTTGCACTATCCCTAAGTATTATGTGTTTTCTCACAATCGCCTGTCTATTTTCTACTGAACCCATTTTTGCCCAGACACTCCAAAAACCAGCCCCTCCCGAATTTAGCTTAAAATTCGTTCCAGCATCAGAAACCACAATCCATACCGACCCCTATACAGGCGAAAAAATATCTGAAACAAGAAACAAGAACACCATAGAAGTCAAGATAAAAAATCAGTCATTTAAAGAAAAAATAAACGGTGTTAACTATTACCTATTTTACTCTATAAGTGAGCGGGGCCATTTTGCTTCTCCAGACACAAGCAGTGCAGAGTATTACAGTTTTTATAATTATTCTTTTCAGGAATTTCCCGACGAACCGCCATTCAACCTGCTCAGAGCTTCCAATTCGGAATACACAACAGTCTCAATCTATGGAGATTACCCTCCAAACGCCCAAATTGATGTAACCGTAACTGCAATGTTGATGTATTACAGCGAATTTATACAATATACTCCATACTATTACACGGGCCTCTCCACGAGCTATTTAACAGCTGGTGCGGTTGAAGGTGAAACTAACTATAGTAAACAAACATTCACCCTACCTAACTACCAGACTTCTGACAATTCCCCCGACCCTGCAGTCACAATTACACCATCCCCCAATGCCGATTCTTTTGCACCAACTGAAAAAGACGCCAACATAATTTCAATGCCCCTAGCAACCTTTACCATCATCATTGTAATTTTCTTATCAATCATAACCCTACTATTAACACTAATACTTTTCAAAATACGCAAACCCAACAACAACAGCAATAATTAAATCTACAACCACTCAATTCACCAGCTTACTGTAGCGATTCGTTGAATCAGCCGTTAGTTGCTACCTACTACCGATAAAACAACACAACACAAAACATGGTTTCTTTATGGTAGAAAAACTTCGCCAACTCTGAGAATGTGGTGTAGTTATTTTTGGTCTGTTTAGCAGACCAGTTTACTTCTTTGACAGATCGATTATATCACTTATTGTACTGGCAGCTTTCTGCAGCCTGACCTATCTGATGCACCTAACTGCTGTGTGTTGTTGTTTTTAAAATTCTGTGGTATGGTTTTTGGTGTTATCTGTTGGATACATGTCTTTGGTCAGAAAAGCCCTCGGTTCTATCTTTTTTAGGGTTGTTTGAAGGTATTGGGTTGGTAATTATTGCTGGAGTTACGCTTTGGATGGGTGTTCCTGCCGTTTTTTTCTGGGTGCCTCTTTTTGGATTAGTTATTGCAATATTGATGATAGTTGTCGCTGTTGAGACAGCAAATTCAACCCTCTATATCGTCTCTAGTTACGGCATCTCCAAAAAACAAGTCCGACCAATTTTTCATGCCGAAGCAATTCCCCTCAACAAAATTGCCAACATAACCATCACCCAAGGAATCTGGGGACGCCTCTTTCACTTTGGCACCCTCTACATTAACAGCTCAAGCCTCACCTACAATCCCCTAATTCTAACAGGAGTAAAAAAACCCCAAACACTAAGGAGACTCATAGTTGCCGCCAAACAAACCACCCAACAAACCAACTAACCCCACCACCACTACTATTACCACTACCCCAATCAACAAAAACATTGGACGACACCACCCCAAACTTTCCACCCCACTACCGCCGCCTCCTTCTCCTTCTCTTCTTTTTAGGTTGTTGCTGTTAACGCTGATAGGCTTCACAATTCTTCTCTTCTTGATGCCTGCTCTGCCCTTGATGTTTGCCCAAAACACCCAAGAGACAGCGGAGGTGGAGGTTGTTTCTGCTGAGTTGTTTTTGGAACCGCTTTTGGACAAATATGGTTATCCGGCCATAAATGCTGATGGAACCCTCTATCCCAACGACCAATTCACCCTAACCTGCCACATCAAGCTGCCAAATAGCCTCATCTTTGAAAAAGCTGCAATCAACTATCCTTCTGAGGCCTTCAATATGCTTAACACAGATGATTTGACTTCCCCAACTGGCTTGAGCGCCTTTGAGGTATCATCGGAGGCCGAAGCAAAAACCTACCTCTTCACTGTTGAAATATGGGGCCGCGAAGCATCTGAACCTGAAAACACCTCCGCCTCCTCCTCTTATGTGATAACCCAAACAACTCTAAGTGTGCAAGTGGTTCACTACGATCCCCACTTCACCCCCCTTCTAACCTACACCCTCCCCAATACAAACAACAACAGCAACAGCAGTAGTAGCGGCGAATCTAGCTTTGACTGCCCCTTTGCACAAATTATCCGCTACGACGGCAACGGACCCACCCACAACCTCGCCCAACGCGCTATCATCGATGACTACCACTGGGATGGCTATGCACAAAAAATCCCCCAACTAAACACCCTGCACCAACAGCAACTTATCCCAAACCTAACCGTAGCCAACTTTTTCAACCAAACCACAACCATCCAATTCCTCACCATAGGCATAACAAACAACAACACACCCAGCTCCTCTACTCTGCTAATAGTTGACGGAGAAACCCTCAACGCAGGGGAACTCCCCAAAACATATAGCTGGCAAATAAACACAAACCACACCTACACCTGGACCAAAACACTGCAAGCAACAACAGTAACAACAACAGCAATAGATCAAACCCCCAACAACCCAACAAAACCCCCAGCACAGGAATGGTTCGAATGGCAACTCAACCTCGTATTCCCGCCCTCATCTGACCAAATAATGCCCCTCCAAACCAACCAAATTCCCGATGACGAAATAAACCCGCTCATCCAACAATTCAATTCACCCAATGGAACCCTAACAACCACCCCAATTGGAAGTACCGTTACCGCAATATATGCCCACAACAAACCCTTAGAAAATTTTGCCCAAGAACAAAACATAAGCAAAAACCAAACCCTGCACTGCACCACACCCCTGCCACTATACTTCAACTCAAACCAACGCTACGCAAAAATCCAATACCGCCTAGATCCCCAAATCACAAAAGCCCTAACCACCCAAAACTTCACCGACACCCTTCACTACAATGTGACAACAGGCAGCACACGATTTGGTAACCCAAACTATTTCACAACAAACTTTACTACACAATACCACTTCTACAACAAACCCTTCAACGTAACAGCCTACCACTGGAACCCTACCAACCAAACCTGGAACCCCGACCCCACAGTCAACATAACAGCCAGTTTCAAATCCGCATTTAACTTCACCCAAACCGACATCCTACTCTGGGAACTAGAAGAACAAACAACCGACCAAACAGCCCTCAAACTCGTACAAACCGACATGTATGACTCAGACACCCAAACTTTTTCCGGAACAGGCACCCTAACAGCCAATCTAAAACAAACAAGCCCCCTCTACTACAACCTCCACATAGAAGCAAAACAAAAACAAACAGTCACACTGCAAAGAACCATCCAACTAAACTTTAGAAACAACCAATCCTACAACCTCCCCCTAAACCTCGACCCCACCTCCCCCCTACCAATCAGCATTATCGCCGACGATCCCCAAACAATCCAACTAACCCTCGAAGCCCCAACAGAGCTAGGCGGCCTAACAACCATATCTATATACCAAATCACAAAAACACCACCCCAACAAAAAAACCTAGAACAACTTCCCAAAGACCAACTCAACCTCAAACTACAAAAAACCCTAAACCTAACCCAACCCCAACAACAAATCCAAACCCCACCCAACTATGATAAACAAACCGCCCAATTCTACCAATACTACGAAGGCTACAGCTCCATATTTAGCGAAGCTTTAGGTTTTTGTGGACAAACCCAACTTGCCCTATCAAAAGACCCAACCCTAACCGCTCTAACCGATCAAGGTGAAGCCCTGCTCTATGTTGAGGCCACAAACGTTTGGAACACAACTTTCCATCAAATCATCGCTGTTCAACCTTACTCTGATCCAAAATGGAACATACCCCTCAACCAAGCAACAATATACCTCACAATCATTATCATCGTTGCTATACTCACAAGCTTTACCATATACCTAATACGAGCAAAACAATAGCTCACCAAAAGCATATTTTTGGCTCAATAATAAAGAGCTGTAGGTGTCGTGTGCCGTTAAATAGGTCACGGACGTTGCCGCCTCTGACGATCCCGCACCCCGCTGGGGACACGAAAACCTGCCCCAAAACAATGCAATACTACCTTAAACTAAAATTTGTTGCTACAGTTAACAAAACTGTCTTCTATAGTAGCAAGTGGTAGAATATAGACGATATGTTATCTTATCCAGTGGAATTTGATTTTTTCTTGTTTTTCGATAATGTCAAATTCGTGATGATCAGCAGTTAGTAGTTCTCCTCCGCAAACCGATGTTTCTGCAAGAGCTATTGAATCTGCAAGTGAGATTTTGTATGAAGCTTTATATCGTCCTGCCTCATTGAAAACTTCCGACAAAGTGGACTGTATTATTATAGGCAGTTTTTTAATCATTGTCAGTTCTTGGTTAGCTTTTGTTTTTCCTAGGTTACGGTAAATGTCATAGTACACTTCAAGGAGGTTAATGCTGTTCATGTGAATTTCTATTTTGCATTCCTTTGCGGATTTCAAAATGATTATGACCGTTTCTGCTCCTAGTTCATCACGTAAGAATGCTATTAGTGCGCAGGCGTCCATGATGTAGACGGAGTTTATTCTTCTAGTTCCTTATCGGCGTGTTTTCGTTCTAAGAATTTATCAACCGACATCTCTGGATAATCAGAGAGTGAGCCGCGTAATTTGCTGATATAGTCAAGTGGTTCTTCTATTGGTATGAGGCGTATTTCGCCATCGGTTTCACGTACCTCTACTTTTTCGGTTCTAATTAACTTGGATAAAGTCTTGGGCAAGGTTTTGGTATTTAATACAGTTTCAGTCACGGCAATCACCCTTCCAAAGTGAGTGAACTGTTTAAGCCTGAACTGTTTAAACATAATACGTAGTAGATATTGCCTTTTTCTTTTATGGGTTTGATGGGTTTTTAGATCGTTATCGTATAGCTGTTAGTGTGGTTGTTGTTGGGTCATGGGTTTTTTGCTTTTAAAAAGAAGCTGGGTTTGATTTATGGTGCAGTAACAGTTGTTGTTGTCGGATAGGTTTCGGTCCTGGTGTGTGGTAGTTCACAAAAAAATCAATGATGTAATTTGTAGGTTAAGGTCTACTCGGGCTTTGCTTGGGGTGGATGCTGGTATTCTGATTGCCTTTTTCACCATCACCATGTTTGCCATCTATCTTGCGGCACCTGTGATTATGTCGACTTTATTTGATATAATAATTGGCGGTCCGGAGGGTATCTATTCCTATCTTTTAGAGTTGCCCCTAATAACTCCCCCCGTCAGTAACGGTGCCACTCTTGGGCAGCAATTAGGCACACCTATGGTGGTGGTGTTTGAGTTGATGCGTACAATTGCTTTGGCTATGTTTGCGGTGGTTTTGATTGTGGCTGCTATATGTTATGTGTTGGAAAATTTCAGGATAATGAATGAAGGCACAGCCGCCAATATCATCATGAACAGTGTTTTTACCTTGATCTTATTGTTTGCCTGCCAGCCCATCTACAACACTGTGGCTGGTGCTATAAACCTCTTTGTAGGCTGGCCCGGTATAGGCGGCTCGGGTCTTCTTATCCCCTCAGGCAATATTATTGACATCATTGTTGGTTATGCCACTGGCGGTATAGGGACTGTTCCTCTGCCCAATATGGATCCCTTCACAGGATTTTTCTTTAGCGGAATTCTCATTATGCTTGTTGCCTCCATTCTGATGTTGACCCTAGTTATGGGTATTACGCGTCTTTTTTTCACAGGGGTTCTTGCCGCGGTTTTACCTTTGATTCTTGTTTTGCGTCTAATTCCGTTGACCAAACACTTTGCTGATACCCTTCTGCAAGATTTAATCGGCTTCATGTTTGCCAGCATCATGGCCTCAATAATATTGCTCTTTGGCTACCAGATACTGATAACCACAACACTAAACCCCCTCACCCAGATTTTGATAGCCATTATTACGCTTTTTGCCGCGGCCTACATGTCCACGGTGTTTGTGGGCAAGTTTGGCGCGTTAGGTATGTCGGCAGCAAACATGGTTGGGGGAGCGGTCACCACAGCGGCTGGAGCGGCTATGGGCATGGCCGGCGGAGCCATTTTGGGTGGCGGGGCAGGTATGGCCAGTCGCATTAGCGGCTTGAGCGGTATGGGTTTGAGCAAAACAGAGATGCTAAACCAAGCCGGCCAAGGGTTTGTATCAGGCGCTGCCCCTGGGGCAGTGATGGGGTTCTTATCAAGCGGAGGCGGAGGAAGTCGACTTGTTATGGGTTCAATGGGCATGCGTAGCATGGGCCGCAGTGTTATCAGCTCTATGGGTATGCAACAAAAACCAGTTCACGATCTTCTCAACCACCGAGCCGGCTCCACTTTGAGTGCGGTACTCTACAAAAACTCCTCAAGCGACGTTCTCCCCTCAGCATCTTCTGAATCCAGCGCTCTTTTTCTAAGCGAGCTGGATACAAAAACAGATGAAGATCTATACCACGACTATGTTGTCTCTAACTACCCCGAGATAGCAGAGAATCTAAAAAATCCCAAAGCCGCAGGCTTGGAGATTAGACGCCATTTAACATCCTTACCCCCTGAGATTGCCTACAGCAACTGGCACCGCGCCCAAACCCAGGGCCGCCTGCCCAAAGAAGGCCGAGCAACCTTTTATCAAAACGCACGTGACGAAGCAGCAACAAACAAAGAAACAGTCACAGCCCTCAAAAAAGGCATCTACACCCCCAACCTCGAAGCCCTAGACAACTCTCCTCGCTTCGCCATAGACGTTTTTAACACCGGCACGGTGACCCAAAAAGGATCCATTGCAAACGCCAAACTCTTCGCCGGAGTAAAAAAATTAGGCATACCTGAAAGCAGACGCGGCAAAGAAGACCATTATGGTGCAACAAATTTCTACAATGCCTCTGCAGATATTTTAGGCCAGAGATTCTCCGAGGTTTCAGCGGTAAAGCTAACTCCCAAAGAACAGAAAACATATGGCTACGCTATGGCAAAAGTTCGTGATGTAGTGGTCAAACGCAACCCCATCTTGGCAAAAAACATTGATTACTATATTATGGGAAAAGACCACGGTGCATTTACCCGTCTTATGAATGATGAAAAATTTACAACCCAAGCAATAAACGATCTGGACTCCCAAAAAACCAGTACTTGGTTTGCTAACACGCTAAACACAAAACCAAGAGAAATCCCCTCCTTAAAGAGCCTCTTTACAGAAACAAAAACAACTACCGATAACCCTGCTAACTCTATTGCTGAGGTATCTCCACAACAGCTTATTCGGTCTAAACCTCTGCAGCGAAAACCCGTCGAATTGGTAAAAACGCAAAAAAGAAACGATAAAGAAAACCCGTGAGCAGTCCATTCAATAGCTCTGCTATTTGATGTATGCGGCCGTTTTTGTTAACTCAGCCTCTTTTGAGGGTATTTTTGGCAGGATTTCTTTGACTTTTTGTATAAATTGTTTTGCGTATCCGCATGCTTTTGGGCTGTCAATTGAATTTAGGTCGGTGGCCATATCGTAGAATATAAAGAGTTCGGGGTCATTGATTAGTTTGGTAACTTTTTTAACGGTCTTTATATCAAAGCTTAGTGTTTTTGTGGGCGGCCATAGTGCGTGGATTCCCAGTTTTGCTGCTAGTGCATAGTATGCTGCCCAAACACTTATCATAGCGTTGGATTGTGCCAAATAATTATCGGCCACTCTGAGTTCCCATTGAATATATGTGTCATCGGGGTCAAATGCATGAGGTTTGCCTGCAAGCAAATCTGCTTGAAAATTCTCCAAAATCGGATCACAGCTAAAGTATTTGGTGTAGAATTCTGTTGAGTAGCTCTCGATGTCACATACCTGTATAATTTCGCTTATTATCCAGCAGGTTATCCTATCTCCTTTCCATCTGCTGTAGCCGTATATGTTGTTTAGGGTTTTTGCGTAGCGTTGCATGAGGTTTTGCGGTTTCTCTTTTGGAGCGGCTTCTTGAAGCTTTTTTTGGGCTTGTTCGTAGAGGATATGGGGAACTTGATAGAACATGTCTGGATCGGGGGCGTCCATTTTTTCAAACAGTGTTTTCCAGGGTTTGTTGTCGTAGTGCATCTTGTTGATGATTTGTTTTGCGGTTTCTCTTAGTTTATCTTGGGTTGGTTTGTCTGTTTTTATTTTGGCAAGTACGTAATCATGTATGAGCCAAGATGACCAATCGTTGTGGTTGAGTTCGCGAAGATATTTTCCAAAAATTTCCTCCATAGTGTGATCTTTGAAGAAGTATTTTCCGGGCATGTAGCGGTAGGTTACGTATCGTTCGGCTTGAAGGATTCGCCAGTCTATCTCTTCATAGGCCTCAACATGGCCGCATTGGCTGCATTGTGTGGTTTTTGTTTGATCGTCAAATACAAGTTTGTTTTTATCTTTGTCGCATTTATTACACCAGTCCCCAGCGTTGGTCCATACATTAAATGTCCACTCCTCAGTCAGCTGGGTTTCTTGCTCTGGTGTAGTATAATTCAATTTGTATGCCTCCGATGACACCCATATAGTATGTGTTTGTTTGGTTGTGTAATCGTAATCCAAGTTTTTGCTAATTCTAGATCTTTAGGTGTGTGAGATTGGTTCATTTTTTCACCCAATCAGTTGGTCTCTGAATTTAAAAGGAACAATTTTGGTATATGTCAAAATTTGATCTATTGTTGTTGTGTTGGCGTTTTTGTTTTTTCATTCTGTTTTTTCTTGTTCGGTGATTTGGTTCCAGTATTGTTGGCATATTGGTAGGTAGCGTTGTATGTTTTCGTGTGTGCGGGTGTGTTCCAGGGGTTTTTACATTGTTCCATGGGGGTCTCCAAGAAATTGGTGTTTGTTTTTGCTTTTAAGGTCCCTCTTGAAACTACCTTTGTCAGGAGGGGAGGGGTGACTAAAAGTGTAGTGAAGTGCTGTTTTGTGTGGGTTACTTTTTGTTTTTTGTAGTAAGGGTTTGCTATTTGTTGGCTGGTTATGTGGTTGAATTGTTGGTTTGGGTTTTTGGATGTTGTGTTAGTGGCGTTATCTCTTTTTTACTCTATATATTATGTGTTTTTTTATGGTATATATGGTAAACATGATGGTAAATATATAAATGTGTATTAAGTATATAGTTGACTTGCATGACTCTTGTTTTACAAGCCTCATGATGCGGTGTAGCTGAACAACGGTTTGAATGTCCAATGATTAAAGGACCAAACAAAAACAAAAGTCTAAAGGTTAAAACACAATGAAAACCAAGACCAAATTTTTAATAACCTTACTAACAGCCACATTAATCCTAACAATCCTTCCAACAGTACTCTTTGTAATGGGCCAAAATCCCGAAGCCGATCAACTAGTTGCCCACATAGACGCAATATCTGGCTTAAAAGCCTCAATTGACAACAACGACCCAAACGTTATCCAGGTAACAGGCAGCGTTGAACAGGCAACAACACTCAACATCGATATTGGTTCTGGAATAACCGTGAAATGGGGTGCAATATACCGCGGAGAAGCATCCCCCCTAATACGTTTTACTGGCGCTGGCACTTTTGAAGTTGGACCCGGCGGCTGGATTGAAAATGAAGGCTCCGGCAACGCAATTAACGCAAACGGCGCCAAAGTCATCGTAACTGGTACCAGTAGCGCCGAGAGCGGCTTTGTATACGCCAACAGCGGCACCGCTATCGAAGGCTCAGGCCCAAACACAACCGTCACAATCGAGGGATTTGGCTCAGTATGTGGAGACGAAATCTTTAACCTACACCCAGTTATCAACATGATCAATTCCGCAAATACTGGCGATAACGTATTTGTAAACGGCGGTCACGTATGGGCGATCGCATCCTCCCGTTTAGGCT
Organism: Candidatus Bathycorpusculum sp.; assembly: GCF_009778815.1. Taxonomy (NCBI): domain Archaea; kingdom Thermoproteati; phylum Candidatus Bathyarchaeota; class Bathyarchaeia (SeqCode); order Bathyarchaeales (SeqCode); family Candidatus Bathycorpusculaceae; genus Candidatus Bathycorpusculum; species Candidatus Bathycorpusculum sp. The sequence continues at coordinate 905 of NZ_WRFL01000050.1, read as the reverse complement.
ATGCCATCCAAACCTACGGCAATGTTGTAGTAAATGCTGGCGATGTCTACAGTCATACCGATCAAGGTCGAGCCATAAACCTTGTTGGTTATACCTCAGTCGCCAAAATCAACGGCGGCAAAGTGTGGGCTGATGGTATAAGCGGTGTTGCAATTAGCACCGCTAACACCGCAGGTCTCATCGAGTCAGTAGCTAATGCATCTGTTGTAGTCACAGGCGGAATCGTATCAGCCACAACCGGACAAGCAATCCGTACAACAGGCGCAAATTCCAGCGTAACAGTGACTGGCGGTATCGTTTCAACTACAACTGGCACCGCAATCCATACTGAACATTCCTCTGTCAATGTCACAATAGCAGTAAATGGCGGTACCGTTTCAGCCACAACAGGTTATGCGATCAATCCAACAGGTACAGTTTCCACTATCATAGTAGATGGCGGATTCGTATTTGCATACGGCACTGATATCACCGGCACAAATAATGTGGTACGCAGAACAGGTTTTACACCTACTGGCACAGGTGTAGTGGTCGCCTGGAACCCGGATGTAGTTTCTCCTTTTGTATATATTGAGAACTCAAACACTGCACTCTCCGTCTCCCCCCTTGGTAGCGCAACATGGCACAACAACACAGTACACAGCGGCATCAGCTACACAAATGGTGCAAACCAAGGCTTTTTCCCAATAAGCAATGTAACAGTAACAACATATGATATCCACTATGAGCTAAACGGCGGCTCTTTGTCTGCAGATGCTCCAACAAACTACTATGGTCTAGATTTGCCGCTTGGGGTTCCTGATGCTTATGGTGTGTTTGTTTTTGCTGGTTGGGATGTTGTTTTTTCTGGTGGTTCTTCTGTGTTGGGTGTTATTGGTTATGAGATTCCTGTTGGTTCTTATGGT
>NZ_WRFL01000049.1:0-18306 GCF_009778815.1 Candidatus Bathycorpusculum sp. | reverse complement strand
TTGTGTCTAAGAGTTCTGTTATGGTGGATTTAACTATTCGTTTGTGGTGTGCTTTGACTATGCCTGAAATTTTTCAACAATGGCAAAATCAAATGATGTATATCTTTAGGTGAACACTCTCATATTATAGTGTGTTAAACTCTAAACTAGATAATTGTGATATGTATATTGTATATTTAGTTGATTTGTTGGTACGTTTTTATTTTTCTGTATAAAAAACCACTTAAGTAAATATTTGCAACTATTATTTGATAGATGAATTTACAATGACCTTGATTAGTAGCTTTGACCCTTGGCGCTCTGGTCTCTGTACATGTCCCTCAAAACTTACGTTTAATCCCTACACAGGATGCGACCATCACTGTCTCTATTGCTATGCTACAAGCTACATCCCAAACTTTAAACAAATCCATCCAAAAAAAGACTGCCTTGCAATGCTTCGACGAGAAGCCATAAAACTAAACGGCCAAACCATTTCACTATCCAACTCATCTGATCCCTACCCAAAAATGGATGCCACCGAAGGCCTAACCCGACGATGCCTAGAAATTTTAGCCGGTTGTAATTGCCAACTCCAAATCATAACCAAAAGCAACCTAGTCACCCGAGACGACGATTTATTATGCCAAGTACCCGCAACAGTGGCCCTAACCATAACAACTGACAACGAATTCATAGCAAATATCATAGAACCCAATGCACCCACCCCCAACCAACGCATCAGAGCCGCACAAGAACTCCAAAAAGCAGGCATACCCGTATCAGTTCGCATCGACCCCCTCATCCCACACATAAACGACCAACCCCAAAAACTCATAAAAACCCTCGCCGACATCGGTGTTAAACACATAACCTGCTCCACCTACAAAGCCAAACCCGACAACTGGAACCGCCTCTACCAAGCCCTACCCAAAGTGATGGAACAACTAAAACCCCTCTACTCTGCGGAAGGCGAAAAAGTCGGAGGTAGCACTTTGTTACCTAACGAATACCGCTATAAACTACTAAAAAACATACGCGACACAGTCTTGGCGCAGGGTATGCAGTTTGGAGTTTGCCGCGAAGCCCTCCATGGTTTAAGTACTGCGGCATGTGATGGATCCTGGCTTATGCCCCAAAGGAGCCCCTAAAATGCAAAAACGAATAATTTTCCTTGCTGATTTTGACTATTTTTTTGCCCAATGCGAAGAACTCCGCGATCCCACTATCAAAGATAAACCCATAGTTGTCGGGGTCTATTCCGGTCGGACTGAGGAAAGCGGAGCAGTCTCAACAAGCAACTATATCGCCCGTAGCTACGGCGTCAAATCAGGATTACCGCTATTTCTGGCTAAACAAAAACTAGAAAACACTAACGCCGTTTTCTTCAAAGTTGACCATGAATACTATAGCCAAATCAGCAACCGTATCATGGATATCTTTCGCACCTACGCTACCACGCTTGAGCAGGTCAGTATAGATGAGGCCTACCTAGATGTAACCCAACAAGTCGAGGGCAGCTTTGAAAAAGCACATGATTACGCTCAAATCATCAAAGACTCTGTGAAAGCCCAAGTCGGGATTTCTTTCACCATAGGTGTTGGACCCAACAAACTTATCGCCAAAATTGCCTGTGACAGCCAAAAACCCAACGGCCTAACCATAATAAAACCCGAGGATGCTGAAGCATTTCTTGCGCCTTTATCGGTTGATCGTCTGTTGGGTGTAGGTAAAAAGACCTCTGCTAAAATGGACCAAATGGGCATAAAAACTATTGGCGAACTTGCCAAATATGACAGTCAGCGGCTTATCGAAACCTTTGGTAGAGTCCTTGGTCTCTATTTCCACAACGCCGCCAACGCAGTTGACAACGAACCGGTACAGGAACAAGGCGAAGCAGAATCCATCAGCAAAATCGGCACCCTAAAACAAGATACCCACGACTTAGACTTTATCCTACAAAAAACAACCGAACTCATTGAACCCATCTACAAAGAGCTCACAGAGAAAAACTATAGTTTCAAGACAATATCGATCTATGTGGTTAATGTAGATATAAACAGCAAAACACGTAGCATCACCCTTGAACAACCCGCTAAAGATAAAGATACAATTCTGCGCAATGTACGCATACTCTTTGAACGCTTTCTAGATGATTCAACAATGGACATACGCCGTGTTGGTGTTAGAGTCACAGGGTTTAGCAAAGAGGAGCCCAAACAAAAACAACTCTCAAGCTTTTTCTACCCCTGACATAACTCAAAGTCTCAAAAAATAACCTGCTGAGCTTTTGTATTTTAATTAGGCTTCTAAGAGGCGATTAGTTAAACATTTTACTATTGTTTTTGAAATGTTTTTCTGAGGATATCTCCAATGATAGCTCCTATAACACCGCTTAAGATGACCAAAGGCACATGAATATAGATTGGTAGCCAACCTGCAAATACCCTAATGATGCCTATTACTATACCGGCAAAAAGCATGCCTGAAAAAAGCATTATCGCTATTCTAGCCTCTGGACGCAGGGTATTTGCTCTCCCGCCTTTAAGGCTAGTTTGATAAACCTTCATACCTGATTTGCGCATAATATGTCGCAAACCTAAAAGAACGCCAATACCCACAACAAAAGATATGGCTGCAAAGGAAAGATTGCCAGCCACACGCGCAAAATAGTAAACAGGCACCAGAATTACTATGGTAACTATAGTCTCAATTACAATGCTCTTTCCTATTGCCACAATTTAGCCCTAATAGGTGTTTGTAAAAACGTTTTTAAGCATTTCCATAATACATCGTAGCTGAGGGTTATTTTTGAATTACACTCAAGCTCAGCTTGGCAGAATCTTTATCCTTCGACTCCATCAAAACGAACGCATACATGAAGTTATAGAAAAATTCGCCACCGAAAATCAGCTTAGTGGTGCTTTGTGCTTTTTCTTAGGCGGTGCAGAAGATCAAAGCAAAGTTGTTGTGGGTCCCAAAGACGGCAAAGCAATGCCGCCCGACCCGGTAATTACGCTTCTGCGTGGCGTTCATGAAGGCATAGGTGTAGGTACACTGTTCTGTGACGATGCAGGCAAACCCAAACTGCATATGCACGCAAGCTTTGGCCGAGGCGACAATGTCATCACCGGTTGCGTACGAGCAGGTGTGGCTGTGTGGCAAATAGGCGAAGTCATCCTCTTAGAACTAACTGACAGCACAGCCAAACGAACTAAAAATAAAGAAACCGGCTTCGAACTCCTAGAAACCCAATAGGTTCCAATTACTTACCTGCTTAGCCCAAGAAGCGAACTAGAAAGATTCGATAGCCATACCAGCCATAGTATTCGCCCCAAAACGGTCGTTCTTCGGGATCATCAAATCGTCCGGTTTCAAAGATCATTTGTCGCACAGCCGTATAATCTAGTGTGGTATTGAAAAACTGGGTATATACGCCAAAGTCGTAGAGAATTATGTATTTCACATTTCTCTCAACGCATAGATCCACAAACCCATCTATATCAAAATCAGGGGTGAAGGCATCAACTGCCAATTCGGGGTATTGCCAAATTTGCTCGCTTGACATATTGGCTGGTAAGTAGAAGCGAAACATGTCTTGGTTAAGTAAGTTAAAACTGCAAACTAGTGCTGCTGATTCGGTTTGTGTCATGTTTGCTGCCAGATAGGCTGTTGATTCTTTAACTGGGATATGGATTTGATCACGCACCGTCATCTCATATGCGCTATAGCTGCTATAGGCAACGGCGCCAATGAGTATGGCTATAAATGCAATGGAGGCCAGTTTTTGATATTTTATGCCTCTGACTTTGGTCTGCAGTGGCTTCCAAGTCTGCATGTTGTTATAGAGAAACAAAATAAAACAAGTTGCCGCTATGGCTAAAATGGGAAACAGAGGTGTTACGTAGCGCCATTGTCGATTAGGAACTAACGTAAAAAATATGTAAACTACCAAAAACCACGTTAGGAAAAATACGTCTTGTTTACTTCGGCGATAAGCAAACAAACCCAAACCACATAACCCCAAGATAAAAATGGGCAACGTAATGGGATGAACCGGTAGATCACTAAAGGGCCAGGTCATCTCTACAAGATAGAAGACTGGGAGCGGCTGAAAACGATTTCCATATGCGGGACGATCTTGTCCACCCTCAGACATAACATATTGGAGCGTTTCAAATTTTGTCATGCCATTGTAGTGATAGATGGCTACAAACCAGGGTACAACAACCACGACTGCAATGATTCCGATGAGCAAAAACTTTCCTAAATTACCCTTGAGACGTTTGCGAGCTAAGAACACTATGCTCAAAAGCATAGCCAAAGCCGCAACAACTATCTGATACTTTGCCAGCACCCCCAACCCCAGCGCTAAACCTGCAAAGAGCAATGCCCGGCGGCTGTCATTTTTGGTTAGCCAAGTGTAGAAGGCAAACATTGTTAGCGTAAAGAAGAATATGAGCAGGGTTTCTATCATAGCAACCCGGCTGAGCCAAAAAAATCCAGGCATGGTGCCTAAAAATACACTAGCAATTAAGGCGGTTTTATCGCCGTAGATCCGTTTAGTGAATTCAAAGAGAACCAAAATTGCCAACACTGAGAAGACAACTGCAACAAGACGACCTGAAAACTCACTTACACCAAAAACGCTAAAAAAACCCGTTGTGGCCAAATCAAAGATGGGTGGATAATATCCATAGGTCATCATGTATTCCCCGGTTTGTCCTCGACTTAACAATACTCCTCCATAGAGATGGGGCATCTCATCCCACTGCACCGACATATACTCAAGATTATACACTGCGGCTGCAACGAAAATAGCCAGAAAAACCAGCAAAGCCAGCCTATACTTATGTCTTAGAATAAATGGTTCGTTGCGTTGCTGATCTAGCTGACTGCCGCTGGGCTGGTTCATGTTTAACCCTCTCGCTTAGGCTCAAAATAGTGTGGTTGCGGCTAAAAAGAGTTTGCAATACCCCTGCACTGCAATCTGTGGTTGTTGTAGCGGCAAAAATCTGACTAAACGGTCTTGCTAAAAATAAACTAACAGAAAAATGTGTTAGTTTGTGATGGATTGTTTTAGTGCTGCAAAGTATGCTAATACTTGTTGCGTTTGATCTTTTGACATCGCCAGCGTCGCTCGGACCATGTCTCTTTGGTTAATTGATGCTGATGCTGAGAGTGCTGCTAATGCATAGTCAAGGTTGGAGAAGAGTGATTCCCAGGGTATGTCGATACGTTGGCCTCTTAGATTGTAGAGTGCAAGTACATAGGTGCTGGCGCGGCTTAGGCTGTCTTTAAATGCCTGCAGACTGTTTCCCAATGTTGAGGGGTCTAGGTCTGATCCTGATATGAATGCTGAGATAATTTGATAGTTCTGTTCAAGTACTTGGATTTCTCGGAGAATATCTTGCCTAATTTTAGCTTCGGTACCGTTTTCCATATTCTTCGCCGTTTTGTATGTCCCATTCCTGTAGATAAGTGTTGTTTATTTGTGGTTTAAGCCCTTATTTGTTTTCTCCTTAAACATTTTTACAACGATACCTTTTGTTTCTTTGCCCTTGCCACTTGATTAATATGCATGTTGAAATTAGTTTATATGTAACTGCCTGTATGCGCGTAATAGGCAAAGTGTGTCCTTGTCTGCAGGGTGGGAGTGTTGCTTGTCTATTTGGCAAGGGTAGTTTTAGGCAAGTGGAGAATTAAGGTTGCATTTGGCTCGAAGACGAACCTTTCTGTTTATGGCCCTGGGTTTGGTAGCGTTTATTCTGTATTTGTGGTTCTTTGTGGGGTTTGAGGGTCTTTTTCTTCTTCTAAGCCGTCTAGATGTCTACCAATATTCACTGTTTCTACTGCTGGCTATAGGCGCATTAATTGCAGGGGTAGTTTTTGACTCTTTGATCTGGTACAGCCTCCTAGAAACACTCTCGGTCAGTGTAAAATTTCGCAAGCTATTGCTCTATAATTGGATAGGTAACTTTGTTGAACTCATTCTTCCAAGTGCAACCATAGGCGGAGAAGTCATCCGTATCGCATTATCTCAAAAAGATATCCAAAACGACACAGGTATTGCAGCTGCCACCGTTTTGGGTTCACGCATAATTAGTACGTTTGTATATTCCGGCGGCTTAATCGTAGGCTTTCTTCTTCTACTCTTTACCCAAAAACTGCCTCTCTATCTGGTAACCCCCATTATTTTGGTGATATCTGGTACTGCCGCTGTTCTTGCCTGTGTCTTTTTGATAGCTTTCAAAGAAACAGCCGCAGATAAAATTGTAACTATCATAATGTGGGTAGCTAGGCGTCTAATCAAAGATCCCTCAAAACAGCAAAGCTTTAGAGAAAAAATCTCTCAAAGTTTATTTTCCTTTAGCGGGGTCTTTAAAACATTTAAAAAACATCCGCGTTACCTCATAAAACCCTTTATCTACGCAGTGATTTCTTGGATGTTTAGCCTTACAGTTTATCTAATGATCTTTTATGCCCTTGACTTTTCAGCCATTTCTTTAATCAATTTAGCCACTGTGTACTGCATAGTTACCACAGTTGAGACCTTAACTGCGGGTATCCCTATTGGTGCGGTAGAAGTCACCATGATTAATCTCTTTGTTCTATATGGCGTTCCTGTGGCTGTTGCAGGCGCTGCCACAACAATTGTTCGTCTGCTAACTTTTTGGTTTCAAATCATAGTTGGCTATCCCCTAGTTGAGTGGATGGGCACCAAATCTCTGCTTAAAATCAACATAAAAGACGGGTCTCCAAAAGTAGAGGAACTAAAAGAACCACAATAACCTCATCATGTAGCGACCGCTTGATAGTAGTTCCAGCAGTAGCAGTTGGTTTGTTGGTTTTGTGGTGGAGGGTAATATTTTGAGTTTTCTCTTTTTTTGATGTGGTTGTAGTGTTTTTATGTTCTGTTTTGGTTGTTGTTTGTGGTTCAGGCGGTCTAGTCTTGGAATGTGTGGCCGTATCGTGTGCAATAGGGGTTGCGATTTTTCTCTCTGATTGGGTTTTTCAGCCGTATTTTCAGTCCCGAGTAAATCATAAGATTAAAATAATGGGAAGAACTGATGTGTTAACGATTTCACAAAATTAGGATAAATTAATAGAGGATTGAAAAATGAGCAAAAGTGACAAACCCCACCTAAACATCATTATCATGGGGCACGTTGACAACGGTAAATCTACCACTACCGGCCACTTACTCTACTTAGCCGGCGTTATTGACCAAAGAACAATTGATGCTTACCAGCAAGAAGCAGAACAGATGGGTAAAGGCACCTTCCACTTCGCTTGGGTTCTAGACAACCTTAAAGAAGAACGAGAACGCGGTGTCACCATCGACCTTCGATTCCTCCAATTCCCAACTAAGAAATACAACATGACCGTCATCGATGCACCAGGCCACAGAGACTTTATCAAAAACATGATTACCGGCGCAAGCCAAGCTGACGCAGCAGTTCTATTCAGCTCAGCCAAGAAAGGCGAATTCGAGGCAGGCATTGGTGCAGGCGGCCAAACACGTGAGCACGCCTTCTTAGCTTTCACTTTAGGTATACGCCAGCTGATCGTCGGCATCAACAAGATGGACGACTCAACCGTAAACTGGAGCAAAGATCGCTATGAAGAAATGAAGAACGAACTATCTCGTATGCTCAAAATAGTCGGCTTCAAGATTGATAAAATTAACTTCGTTCCAGTTTCAGGTTTGAAAGGTGACAACCTGGCAACCAAGAGTCCAAACATGCCTTGGTACACTGGCCCAACCATGATGGAAGCCTTCGACCTACTCGAAGTCCCAGCAAAGCCAACCAACAAACCACTGCGTGTTCCAATCCAAGACGTCTACACCATCACTGGCATCGGCACCGTCCCAGTCGGCAGAGTCGAAACAGGCACTCTCAAACCCGGCACAAGCGTAGTCTTTATGCCCTCAAACAAAACCGCTGAAGTCAAATCCATTGAAATGCACCACACCACCATCCCAGTCGCAGAACCAGGAGACAACATCGGCATGAACATCCGAGGCATCGGCAAAAACGATGTTCACCGCGGAGATGTTGCAGGCCCATCTGACAACCCACCAACCGTTGCAAAAGAATTCATCGGCCAAATCATCATCATCTACCACCCAACCGCAATCGCAGCAGGCTACACCCCAGTACTTCACTACCACACAGGCCAAATCGCAGTCCGCTTCGTTGAACTCATCAAGAAAATCGACCCACGCACCGGCCAAGTATCTGAAGAAAACCCAAGCTTCCTAAAGACAGGCGACGCCGCATGGGTACGCATGGAACCACTTCACCCCATCGCAATCGAAACATTCACTGAATTCCCAGAACTCGGTCGCTTTGCAATCCGAGACATGGGTACAACAGTCGCTGCCGGCGCAGTCAAAGAAATCACAAAGAAGGGTCCATAAACCCTCCATTTTATTTTTTGTAAATCTATTTTTAAAAACAACATAACTTCAATTAATTATCCTTGCACCTTTGCGTAGCTATCAGAATAATTATAATGTCTGTCTAACTTTCTAATTGTGTAGCTGTTGCGTCTCTTAGGGGATGATTTCGGCGCCATTGTATTTTACGTAATCAAAATCCTGCAGAGATATTTTTCCATCGTTAATGAGTTGTTTTATTCGCGGTATCTCCGACTGTACTGAATCAATCAATTTTTGTACAGTATAGCAGACTTTGTTGTAGGCTTCGTCTGTCCAACGTTTGGTAATGTTGGTGTAGAGGCATCGTCCACCGCAGACGCCAAGGATTTTGCATTGACTACAGGGTTTTTCTTGAACAAACATCTTGGACAACTGCAGAGGATCAGTGTCTTTTATATGTCCCAAGTAGTAGGCTTTCATGCCCCACATTGTTGGACAGGGCAAAATCTGACCATCGGTTTGAATAGAATAATTTATCCAGCCGCTTCCACATCGCATTAAACAATTAGCCTCCTCATGCAAAAGTGAGTTTACAATGCCTAAAATCGGATAGAGTTTGAGGACTTGACCTTTTTGCTGCATGTAATCAACCCAGAAATGAGTCAGGGCATCAACACCTGGAATATAGCTGGTTTTGGTCCATTCTTCAAAGTTCCGGCGTTGATAGTCATTGCCCCAAAATCCAGCATTGAGTTGCCAATGAATCGAGGTAAACGAAAAATCTTTGTTGTCAAGGAGGTATTTGACTTGTTTTTCTATATCGGTCTGCTCCATGATGGTCATACGGGCGATTAATTCGCCTTGGTAGTTGTTTTGTTTTATATGTTTGAGATTCTCGATAACTTTTTGATATGTGCCCTCTCCACGATAGTGATCAGTTAGAGCTTCTTCTCCATCGATAGAGACCAGCAGAGTGTGAAAGCGATTAACATACTTTGACTCCAACTTGTGCAGCAACAAGCCGTTGGTTTGCATCATGTACTGTTTGGGTGTAACTTTGTCCATGATTTCCCCTAATTTGTCTGACTGCATAAGTGGTTCTCCGCCATAGAAGGTGAGCGTGCAGTCAGGATCTTGGCGGCAGAACTTGACGAGTAGTTCTATGTCGTAGTTGAGGTTTCGGGGCAGGTTGTAATCAATTTCTATGTCCTCGCCAAATTCCTCATCAAAATCATCTAGGCTTTCTCCAAAGCAGTATTTACATTGCAGGTTACAGTTGCTAGTGAGGAGCACATGAAAGAACATAACTCACATAGACTGAACAGATGCTTAATAGTATTTTCCCCAAAGTAGACACTACCGCGATTGATGAGACAGTTGTTGCTCTTCAAGAGTTTGCCAAACTGCTTGATGACGCTAATATCGGTATAAATGCTGATAAGATTGGAACCCATGTTAACACGGTTTATATCCGACGGCAAAAAGTCTCAATAATGTATCGATAAAACGCTGTTGGACGAAAAAACAGTACTCAATGTATCATAGTTTAAGCATTCGGTTGTGGAGGAGTTCGTTCCACTATACTTTTCCAAGTTTGTTGTTATCCTTTCTTTCCAAATGTCTCAAGGAATGGTCTGGGAATCTGTGGGAGACCCACCCACTGAGCTACATTATTATAATGAGACCCCAATTTCTGAATACTCTTTAGAACTTTGACCGTATTTTTATGTAAATCAGAATTTTTGTCACACATCTCATCATAAAAGTTTTCCAACCGATTAAGCAAACCTTTACTGCGTAATGAGCACTTAACTTCCTCCAGCTCAGAAGAATCTACTGTGATGTTCGCCGGTATCTCTTTTATTATTTTATTTACATCAGAAGCAACTCCCGTCAGTTCCTTTGCCAGTTCATCAGCTTCTGATGTTCCTAATTCGTTAAACCGTTGGGCAAGCGCATTGAGCTCTCCTTGAAGATTGACTGAACAGTTTTTAAATAAGATATTGATGTGAAAATTAGTAATTTTAACTTTACAATTTATAAATATTGGTGAGTTTGATAAACCATAATCGTCAATGGCTTTTTTTGCATAACTCAAAAACTTCAGAGAAGTACCTGTAGGCAACTCTTGACTAACTATAGCATCCTTGATAATTTGAGTTTCCGTTTGCATACATTCATTTGAGTCATTATGGGGTAGTAACTGTCTGTCTGCCTGATTGGTCTCTGCATTAACTTCAAGCACCTCATATTTCAGTTCAGGAAAGTTGCTTTCATAAACCTTAAAAATATCATTTAAAGTAGTTCGAAGTATAGATATGTACTCTGTTTGTTTCGGTCCCTTAACAGACACCGTCACAGAATGTGCATGTTCATTCTCCATCACCACAAGCGCCTCAGTACCCTCCCAATTAAGTACCGCGCCAAATCGCCATGACAGCACTTCCTTCCACTCAGCTGAATGTCGTACCGCTAACCGTGCAACCGTATAGGGTGGTAATGCCTGATTTGCACAATACTCCATCCGCAATCGCTCCCCAAACTCAAACACAGGCAAACCCTCCGTTGGGCGATCAACCGGACGCAATAATGGCACAAAAATTTCTAGAATATCTTTGTCTTTAAAAAATGCCAACTCATAGGTCTCCATCAACCTGAATAGAAAACCTGCTTTGCCCTCAGGATATTTATCTGCATCTTTTCCTGTAAATGCTTTAAGGAAATTTGAAATTGAGATGGTGCTTATTTTCTCATGTAAACCCCAGTTGATTAATCGGTATATACCGTGGCTGATCCATCCGGGGTTTAGTACCATCGTGTTGAATTCACCCATATCCACATTATCGTACCATAAACAGATGCCTAAATCTTTAAGATCCTTTAACAACTGTGTTTGTTCTTCTGGCTTTATGCCGTTATTTTTTGCGATCTGATCAAAGTCTTTTCGGTTAATGTAATTGGTACCTTGTCTAAATTTTTGTCGAAGATTGTTCTTAACTTTGTATGCAGGGGCAGATATTTTTTGGTTTTTCCAAAGAGGGGTATCACGCAAAAGATCCATAACGACTTGGCGGAAAGCCTCCAACTCTCCATCACGGGCACCCAAGTTAACTTCATAAAAACCTGCAATCGAAGGAAACGTGTTTTTCAAAGTATTTTTTGGCAGATCTATCACGTGCTTATCTCTAGCATTGATAAGAACCAATACCGGTGAATCCTTGCCATAATTACGGATCTGCTCCAACCAATACTCCGTCCGACCATCACCCTCAGTCCGCCCATCAACCACTAAAATATACAAACAACGTTCAGACATAAAACAAGGATGAACCGCATGAGTAATAACATGCCCCGCAAAATCCCAAACATAAGCATTAACCCCACTATAATGCTGACTGGGATCTACAGGAATGATCCACTCGATAACATCCACCCCCTCAGTACTCTCAGCCTCCAAAGGTAAATCATTAGCGGGGTCTTGCAGGCGTCGGGCAAGAGATGTTTTACCTGAACCTTTATTTCCCAAAATAATAACCCGTGTTTCATTAAGTCGTGCAATACCTTGTTCTTTTAGCTCCAAAACATAGCGGGCAACATCTGCAGCACCCTGATTCATAATCTCCGGAGGCACACTAAGACGAAGCTCAATTTCCTCTCGATCTTTATCATTGAGTGTAAACCCCTTAGCAAATACATCTGCATACCAATCGCTCCAATACTCACAACCTAAATCACGCAAAGCACTTTGGAAATTATCCCATATCGACCCATATACAGCGGTATCACTTTTGAACTTATGCCGTCCAGCTTCTATTATTTCTAAATCCTCAACCAGGATAGATTTTAAATCGATCGCCGATCGGGCAACATCTTGGGCGTCGTATGCGGCGTAGGCGTCGGCGGCATAAACGGCGGCGGCTGCGTTGGCGTCGGCGGCGTCGGCGGCGGTTCGAGCGGCATATGCTGTGGCTTCGGCGGTTCGAGCGGCATATGTGGTGTCGGTGGTTCGAGCGGCATAAGCTGTGTCGGCGGTTCGAGCGGCATATGCGGCGGTTCGAGCGGCATATGCGGCGTAGGCGTCGGCGGCGTCGGCGGCGGCTGCGTTGGCGTCGGCGGCGGTTCGAGCGGCATATGCGGTTGCGGTTCGAGCGGCGGCGGTTCGAGCGGCGGCGGTTCGAGCGGCATATGCGGCATCTATTGCGTGTAATACTGAAAATAGGTGTTTCTGTCGGTTATCTACATCTTTGCGTTTCCAATAATCAAAATTTCTATTCACGACCAGAAAGGGTAACGTTCGCACTGCACACAACCAAGCAAAAAAACAAATATCCCCGCGCGAAAAACCAGACAACCCTTCCCTGACTTTATTTTCAAAGTCTTTGCCCATATTTCACACACAATCCACTTGATTTCTATACTACCTATAACAAATAAATTATTAAACAATCATGTTATCGCAAAATTTGCTACTACTTAACCAACGACCCGGTTAAGTCCAATATGTATTTGCAACATTTAGTCAGAGCTTCAGAATCTGTGTTAATGCTTGCCATAAACTAGCTGAAGTGGTTGCCTCATCAGCGTGTGTCCTCTCAGAGTTGAGGTCGGGGGTGCGGTCGCGTGTGCGGTTTTCTCTTGATAGTTGTTTTATTTGGGCTTGTTCGGTCATGCGGATTAGTTCGGCGCGTGTTTGGTTGCGCCGTTTGATTTCGCGGTTATAATCGCCTTTTGCGATGCGTATGTCCTTTTTTTCAAGGGCCGTCGCCTCATGTCCCGATGTATGTAGGGTAGACGGTCTACGCCATGCTCTTTGTATGAGCGGTGGTTGATACGCTCGTCCGACCATTTGCGTTCAAATGTACTGTTGATAATATGCTTCGCGGTATGGCAACGTCTCGCGTAACATGACGTGTTGTCAACATAATATGGGCGTGCGGATTATCATCCCCCTTGTCGTGTATGGCAAAATCGGCAATCATGCCTTTGTTGACAAAATTTTCACGCACATATTCCCGCATAACCTCTATTTGCTCTTCTAAATCGAGTTCCCTTGGTAATGCAACAATAATTTCCCGTGCAAGCTGTGAGTTTTTTCGGGTTTTGCTTGCTTCTACACTATTCCAAAGGTTTTCTCTGTCCGTAAACTCAGGCGGTGCATTTTCGGGCAAAATTATTTCCTTATGCACCACACCGCTCTTTGACCTGTAATCATACGTAATTCTGTTGCTCCTGTCGTCTTTGCCCTGTAACTTCTCCCCCGATTGGTATGACGCATGAGTCACAGATTGGAACTTTTCTCCTGCCCGATACGCCGCCGCACCGACCTAAGACCGCCCCGAACCTCTGCCGATAATTTTAACGCTAAGATGATAAATCGGCGTTACAAATACCCCCGACGTTTCAGTTCGTAAAAACCCTCAAACCCGCATGAATAATGGGCAATCGCGGCGCGATTGTGTAAGTGCGCCTTCCCGTATTTTGAGCAGTAACAACAAAAAAATACCCCTGCACGGCGCTAAGGACACTCACAGCAGAAACTAAGCCCCGAAGGGAGCGGCGCTGATCGGGGGCGATAGCGACCGCTTGGCGACGCGAGCGTGCCGTTCCATCCACTTTTGGAACAAAGTACAAACAGTCCGACAGGGAGCGAACAGACCCCGCCACATGAGTGATATTTGTCGGAATTTGGGGAAAAGCTACTTGCCCCATTTTTGCAAATTTTGGGGCAATGGCACAAAAACGTCCACGGCAAAAGCGAAGGACACCCGCAACAGGTACAGTCTTAACAAAAAATCGGAGTGCCACCTTGCTACACTCCTATGAAAATTTCGATTTGCGTGTTCTGATAAAGTCGAGTGAGCCTTGCCGAATACGGCGAGGTTAGTTTATACCCCTTTCTGTAATGGGGTAGAAATTGTGCTTGCAGATGATTTCCTTTTTTGTTTTATCATGCTGTTGTTACTACCCTTTATTTTGTCTCATTTTTCTCTGTTTTATCCATTTTTTATTTTTGGCTTATATTTTTATATGTCTAGTAATTGGACATTATGTTTGTTATTTGTGTAGTGGTTGGTTGATTTATTTGTGTATTTGTCTAGTTTTTGGACGTTTTGTTCGTATGCTTAGCATTAAATCAAATAAAGCCAATTAGCTGTATGTATGGTGTGTACGGGTGGAAGATATGGTTTGTCCTATCTTTGATAACACCAGCCATATATTTCATCGGGGGTAGCTTGTTTTGACATGCCCTTCCCTTCCGTTATTGCCAGAATTGGCTACCCCGCCACCATACATCTCAACACCACTACCACCGAAACCAAAACTACCCTAAACCAATATCTTATAGCAAGTTTTCTTATTTTACACCTCTCTACAGTTGATCCGCTATTGTACACTTGTTTAATTTTGGATCGTCAGCCTAAAGCGCTGTAAAGCAAAACTCTTAATAGCCTAAGCCTTAATCAGTGGATTTATGAGCCAGACCAAGCAAATCGAGCAGAAATGGCAAAAGCGCTGGGAAGAAGCAAAGCTCTTTGAAGCCGATCCAGATCCAAATCGCCAAAAAAAACTGGTGACTTTCCCGTTTCCCTATATGAATGGACCTTTGCATGTAGGTCATGCCTTTACGGCCTCTAGGGTGGATGTTTATGCCCGCTTTAAACGAATGCAGGGCTTTAATGTGCTCTGGCCTTGGAGTTGGCACTGGACAGGCCAACCCCTGCTTGGAGCCTCTCAGCGTGTAGCACGCGGCGATGAAGCCTACATAAAGGTGCTCCGCGAAGTAGACGGCGTATCTGAGGCCGATCTTCAGAAATTTGTTGATCCCTACTATATGGCTCAATATTACACAAACGATGGACGTTCGGCGGTTAAGCGTATTGGCTTCTCAGTGGATTGGCGCCGAGAATTTACAACTGTTATGCCCACCTTCCAAAAATTCATCGAGTGGCAATACAAAAACCTCAAAGAAGAAGGCTATGTCACCCAGGGGACTCATCCTGTTGTTTGGTGTCCCAAAGATCAATCACCAACCGGTGATCACGACCGCCAAAGCGGCGAAGGTATCACACCCGATGAATATACTCTAATAAAATACTGCCTCGATGATGGCACAATTTTGCCTGCCGCAACTTTTCGTCCTGAGACCGTCTATGGTATAACTAACATGTGGATAAACCCCGATGCCACATATGTCGAAGCAGACGTGGATGGCGAAACATGGATAATTAGCCAGCAAGCCGCAGAAAAACTCAAAGAACAAGAACACAAAATCACCCCTAAACGAACCTTTTTGGGCCGTGAACTGGTCGGCAAATTCTTCACAAGCCCCATAACCCACCTCAAATTTCCCATCTTACCCGGATGGTTTGTCAACCCCCAAACAGCCACCGGCATAGTCTACAGCGTTCCCGCACACGCCCCCTACGACTATTTAGCACTACGTGATCTACAAAAAAACCCCGAGATACTCACCCAATTCGGCCTAGACCCCAAAGTTGTCTTAGCAATTAACCCCATCTCCATCATACAAATAGATGGCTTTGGCGAGTATCCAGCAATTGAAATCGTTGAAAAAATGGGCATAACCGACCAAAAAGACCCCAAAGCAGATGAAGCCACAAATGAACTCTACAAAAAAGAGTTCCACAGCGGTACCCTCAAAGCCAACTGCGGCATATATGCCGGTAAAAGCATCCGCGAAGCCAAAGACAAACTCGGCGCAGACTTTAAAAAACTAGGCGCCGCCGACTGCATGTATGACCTCTCCGACGCGGTCGTTTGCCGCTGTATGACTCCCTGTATTGTTAAAATCCTCTCTGATCAATGGTTTCTCAACTACTCCAACCCAAAATGGAAAGAACTCGCCCACCAAGTCATAAATCAACTCACCCTCTATCCCGAATCAGCCAAACCCTGGTTCAACACAGTCATTGATTGGCTCCGTGAATGGGCCTGCGCAAGAACCACCGGATTTGGCACCCCTCTACCCTGGGGCAAAGGCTGGGTAATCGAGACGCTAAGCGACAGCACCCTCTATATGGCCTTCTACACCATAAACGCCCAAATAAAAGCAAACAACATCCAACCCCCATCACTAACCCCTGACGTATTAGACTACATCTTTTTAGGCAAAGGCGACAAACCCGCCGTTGCAAAAGTAGCTAACATCAGCACCGAACTACTAGATTCTATGCGCCAAGAATTTCTCTACTGGTACCCCCTAGATTTGCGCAACAGCGCCAAAGAACTCGTTCCCAACCATTTATCTTTCTGTATATTCCACCACGCAGCCCTCTTTCCACCCCAACACTGGCCCAAAGCCATCGGCATCAACGGCATGCTTATGGTCGAAGGCCAAGGCATGCACAAAAGCAAAGGCAACTTTATCACCCTAAAAGGAGCCATCGAAACATACGGCGCAGACGCCACCCGATGCGGCCTTCTCCTAGGCGCAGAAGGCATGGATGATCCTGACTGGCGAGCCGACAATGTCAAAGATCTTCAATCCAAATTCGACTCCTTTATGGGCTTTACAGGCAACATAATCGCATCCACTAAAAAAGATGAAAACACCGCCCTGGAGCGATGGTTAACAAGTCGAATGCAGCAACGCATAAAAGACGTCACTGCCGCCCTTGACGAACTCAAAACCCGCACAGCCCTCCAAACCGCCCTGTTTGAAACCTGGAACGACCTAAGATGGTACACACAACGCAAAGGCAACACCGAAACAAAAGCCCTAGGTGAAGCAGTTAAAGACTGGCTAAAACTAATAGCACCCTTTGCCCCCTTTCTCTGTGAAGAACTCTGGAGCCAAACCGACGAAGAAGGCTTCATCAGCACCGCAAAATGGCCCACCTATAGCGCAGATAAAATTGATATAGCTGCACTCGAACAAGAAACCCTCATCACCGATGTTATGGATGACACCAACAACATCCTAAAAGCTATGAAAATCACACCCACCAAAATCATTTACTATACCGCCGCACCCTGGAAATGGCAAATCTACCTAAAAGTTCTCGAAAAAACCTTAGCTGGCGAAGCCAAAATCAACGAATTAATGCGAGAATTCGCCGCAGACCCCACCCTTAAACCCCACATGAAAGACATTGCCCCCCTGGTACCCCGCATCATAAAAGCCCTAACCAAAGTTTCCAGCGACCGCAAACTCAACCTGGTAAAAATCGGACTCACCGACGAAAAAACCATCCTAACTGAGGTCGCCAAATTCCTAAAAGACCGTTTCAACGCAGAAATAACCATCTATGGCGAATCTGACACCCAATGCTTTGACCCCAAACACCGCGCAGCCATGGCCATGCCCTACCAATCCGCAATCTACATCGAATAACAACAAACCAACAAACTTGAACCGTACCAAAAATCATCCTCTCCCTTCTGTTTATGTGCGCAAAATGCGCCTGCTCCCTATAAGGCGGCGGCAATGATGATGACGCAGGAATTGATTCAGCTGTTATATTTCGATAAATGTTATTTTTTTGCCCCATTTTTCGAATTCGGCGTGCATTTTGGCGTATGTCAGTACCGCTGTTTTGACGTATTTGTATTCTGTAGTGGTTAGTTTTCTTTCGATGGGCGAAATTATTTTTCCACTGGCTGAATAGAGGGCTAAAATATCGCCAACCGTTTCGTAAAACAAATCTTCGCCAATAAATTCGACGATCATCCCTTTCAAGTGGCTTTCCTCAAAGCTTGCAGTCAACACGCAATCGCGGAGCAAATTTATTTTCGTGTTGATACACCCGCGTTTTTTATCGCCATATTTTATATTTTGGTATGTTATGGTTAATATATTTTCGAGAGTGTTCACTTATAGATAATTTTATGTGATGCTGTACATATATCGCCAAACAAGGTTAGTTCGTATGGTGCATTGCAAAAAATGTTTGTCTGAAAAAGTCGCCAAGGGCGGGTTT
>NZ_WRFL01000048.1:0-20236 GCF_009778815.1 Candidatus Bathycorpusculum sp. | reverse complement strand
GTTGTGTCTAAGAGTTCTGTTATGGTGGATTTAACTATTCGTTTGTGGTGTGCTTTGACTATGCCTGAAATTTTTCAACAATGGCAAAATCAAATGATGTATATCTTTAGGTGAACACTCTCTAAATCAAATCACTCCAAAATATAGACCTGATAGAGCATGGTAAATCAAAGCCTAAACAAAACCCTAAAACTAGATACGGTCAGTTATGGTTGTTTATTGTGTTGGAGTAAACTACATATCAGTTTAGGCGCATATCCATAGGGGGGTATGGTATGAAAAAAATATTGGGTGTATTTCTGTTTGTTTTGTTAGTTAGTACATTGGTTTTTGCAGGTATAACCTGTATGGGTGCGGTGCAGGCTGTTCCCTCGATAACTAAATTACCCGCCCCTGAATTGGTATCTGTCACCTACAAGGACCGCTCCTTCGAGGTGCCTGTAAGCACAACCACAGACCCCTTTACAGGCAAACCAGTAGAAAACCCAGCATACCATGTAGAAAACAGAACACTAACCATTGTGATTAACAAAAACAATATTCCATTCGATAACCATCTCTATTATATTATTCGAATGAAAGGGGTTTTCTCAAATGAATGGTCCAATATTACGCGACAGAGAGTGTCTGATTCTGATTATCCACTAATGACTATAGTGCTTAATCTTCCAAACTCTGAAATCAAATTGGATAGTGGTGCTGGTCATAGTTACTATTTCCCCTCAGAAGGTCAAGCTGATTTCCAAGCGTGTGCTGAAATTTGGGGATATGAACTGTCGGATTATCCTAGTCTTGCAGGCTCGAGCAAGTATGTGGAAGTTTTGGAAGCGGCAAGTGATTGGAGTAACATAAAAACAATCAACATGGGACAATATTCAAGTAATGAAACACCCAATCAAGCCGACCCAACGCAAAACCCCGCCGATATCACAGATCAATCTGAATCACAAACTGAGATAACAATAGCGGGGCTTCCCTTGATTGGTTTCATCTTAGTGCTCCTTCTATGTGCTGTGATAGTGGCGCTAATCATTGCACTTGTGTATAAAGGTCACATTAAATATGCTAAAACATCATAGTGTAAACGTATAAGCTGGTTGTAGTGAAAAGGAGATATTGTGGACCGAAAAGGGTATAGATGATTGAGTCAAACTAAAAACTAAAAAAGATAGGTACACCTAACATTCACATTATGAAGTACAATAGGTATAAACACTGGTCTTTTCAGTCCACACAGTCCGAAGTAATAGAATAATCAAAAAATTGAAACAGTCTGTTTAGTGCTCAAAAACTATAAGATTAAGACGTTATACTAAAGTGACTATGAGGGGAAGAAGTCAATGGTTGACTCTATAACTATAAGTGTAGTCATAATGATTATTGTTATTATCACTACAATTTTATCTGTGATAATTGCACAATCTTCAGTATTATATAAACAAAAAAGACGTCACATCAAATTTCATTTACAGAAGTATGAAAAAAAGCGAAAAACTAAACCTATGATTAGTCAAGAGCAGTTTGACGAATATGTTTCTCAAATGAAACTACATACCGATTTTGTTAATCAACAGCAAACTGAAAAAATAAATGAGTTGTTAGAATCTCATTTGAAAAAAGAAGGGCGAAAAAGTTTGTTTCAGGGAATTGTTGTTAGTGTGGTATTCTTTATTTTGGGTTTTATTGTCAATTATTTAATACTAAGGTTCGGCTCATAAACCGGTTTTGTTAACCATCAATTGCCAATACACTACCCGCATTTAGGAAACTTTTTTTACAACTTTATTATCTCATAACAAGAAAGGCGATGGAGTTTAAGCTAACAGCACCAGGGGTTGTTATGTTTGTAATAGGGTTAATCGGTTGGTTTATAGCACCAGACCTCTCCGAGATATTAAAAGTTACATTCAACATTGGACAATCTCTTGTCTCCGATAACTCTCAGGCAGTTTATTCTCTGAGGTTGCTTGGTTCTATACTAATGGTTGTAGGTGGAATCATGGCTGTAATTGAACCTTTTTTACTGTTTATAGAATCGTTTGGTAGTAAATAATTTGAGATGTTGCAGAAAGTGGGCAGTATCAAGTTTTACTCTAAAGGGCGCAAAGGTATTGAGTATACCTTTTTTAAGGTTTAAAGAGCAAAAAATTATTATGTTTTTTAAAAACTTTCTGAAAAGGCCTGTACAGGGTTAGTTTAGATTTATTCAACATTAATGTCTCCTGTCATACGTTTTAATGGTAACTTATGTGGTTCTGCTCTCTTAAGGTTTGTGCTACCAAATCGGTGCACCATTTTAGCGCTCGAAAAAGCACATGGCACCCGTTGATGCTACCAATTTAGGTTCACAGCGATGTTAACGGGAGACGGTAAACTAATCAATCGCCCAACTACAACTGGCGGCAAAATGTATGATAAATTCTTTATCTATGTCCCCCTAGAGGTGGCACGTGATAGTGCGTTTCCCTTTAAACCAAACGATAAAGTCCATGTAAAAATAGACCCGGAAACTAAGCAACTAATTATAGAGAAAGCAACATAAACAAGAAGAGAGCAATCATTTTTGTCAAGTTTATCTTATAGATGATTTGGGAATCTCTCTAGTGGTATAATGGGCTTGTACGATTAGAGCTAATTGCTCAGGTGTAGCTGGTGCATACAAACTAAGCACAAAACGCCACCCAGGAGCGTCACCGAAATAATTTTCCCAATCATACTGACAAGCATAATAATTGTCAAATTGTTTAAATTTATTATATAATTCATCTCCAAGACTATAATTGCCATTCCTAAAAAAACTATACTCATGTATGGTGATTGTTTCGTATGGTTTTGTTGGTTTTGGGATGGGGTTATAGGTTGGATTGTTTGGTGTGGGGGTGGGGTTGGTTGGTGTGGGTTGGGGTGTGGGGGTTTCTGTTGGTGGTGGGGGTGGGGGGGAAGTAGTGTATGGCGGGGTAGGCTCCTGTTATGCTTACGGTGAAACATGTTACCACTAAAACCACGGCAAATATTTTCATATTCATGTTTAACCACTGCATCAAATATGGTCTGATATTGCTTTTATGTGTTGTTCTGTCCAAAAAACGGGTGCTGTCTGAGATATATGGCTACTTTCTAACCGACAACAACGAGCAAAAAGCACTATAGACTTAGGCTTTATTGATATTTTAGTGGTAAATCGGCGGTTTTATTAGCGTATAAACGTTTTATTTGGGTTTTAGGGCATTTACATGCTAAATTACGCCATATTATCCAAACACCCGGAGCATTTTAAGACTTTCACAGGACTCACCCTGCAAGAATTCGACACCCTAAATGAGCAAATACACCAAAAATATAAACAATACGAACAAAAACGACTACAAAGAGATAACCGTAAACGAGCCATCGGAGCAGGCCAGCCCTTCAAACTAGACCTAACCAACCGACTACTCATGCTGCTGCTCTACTACCGACTCTATACACCTCCTCCACCCTGCTAGGCTACCTCTGTAACCTCACCCAAACAAGTGTCCTAATAACCATACACAAACTAGAACCCCTAGTACAAGAAATACTGCCCATACCCAACAAACACAGCCAAAAAATCCAAAAGAAAAAGGACTACTAAATCTGATATTTCGCTAACCAGTTCAAGCAACTGGTATATGTGTTTTTGTAAACCACACACCCTAGTTCGGCAAGCCTGTCGCACGATGCCATAGCTTTTTCACCGCATAATTTTTGAAATACTCGACCGACATCCTCAACAAAGTTGTCGCTGAGCGCGGTGCGTCCGGGTAATTGAAGATAACCCTCTAAAACGTCCACATAATTTTTATAATGTATCCACGTTTTAGATTCGTTATCAATCCTTTCGTTGACAAGGCGAGCCCAATCACTGTCTCCGTGGGCCATGCGGATAAAGAGAAAGACTGCACAACGTTGTAACTCCGCAATGTTGTCCTTAATTCTTTCGATATCCTGAATCATTGGGTATTGCTCAATGATGTAGTTGACCTGTTGTGTATCATACGAGAGATATATCAGCGCATGCACATAGTCGGCTTGAAACTTGTCCATATCTGTCTTATCTTTTTTGTTGTCTTTATTTTTACCAAATCCAAACATAATGCGATCTCCTATTGTAGGATGCCGATAATAGTTCGGCTTTTCATTAGCACATAATTTACCTCTTTAGCGACAACCGCATAGGCGAAGAACATCGTCAACAGTATTGACTGACATCTATCACCCTTATTATCCTTTTCGGGCAAGGGGGTCTTGTTGTTCTATCTTTTAAATGGGCCACACTCTTCAAAGTTAGAAGAGTAGGTCTTGTTGGATGGAGATTGGGAAAAACTCAAAGTGTGGATGGTTAAGAAGCGGATAGAGGGGATTGCTGTTACGGATATATGTGTTCAAGCACGGGTGGATAGGAAGACGTTTTATCGTTGGTGGAACCGTTATCAAACACTTGGGTGGAGTGGACTGCAACAAAAATCCAAAGGCCGTCCCTTTGGACCGCAAATAAAGACCAGTTTAAAGACTAAAGTCATCAAGCTGCGCACCCGATATGAGTGGGATCCAAAAAAGATCGCGGGCTATCTTTCTCATAGAGGCTTTGAGGTGGATAGTAATCAAGCCTACAAAATTATCTGCCAAGCAGGCCTAAACAATCCCCTAACCAAACCTAGAAAGACCAGCTGGGGAACCAAGCGTTTTGAGCGGGAACACAATAACAGTTTGTGGCAGGCAGATTTCAAGTTATGTGATGATGATTACTGGATGATCAGCTACCAAGATGATCATTCCCGCTTCATCACCGGTTCTGTAAAGATTTGGAGTCCTACGGGTGAGAATGCTGTGTTGCTGCTGGATCGGGCGGTTAGAAAATATGGGGTTCCCAGACAGATTTTAACTGATCAGGGTACGCAGTTTAAGCCTGCGCGAGAGGAGATTTCTGTATTTAGAGCTCATTGTACAGAGCTGGGTATTGAGCATATTACTGCTAGTGTGCGCAGGCCCACTACCTGCGGCAAAATCGAAGCATTCCATAAAGTCTACCAGGTGGAATCGCATCTTTTCAAACAACATTGGAGTTTCATTAGGTATTACAATTTTGTTAGGCCTCATGAAGGGATAAAATATTTAACGCCTGCAGAAATATACCTCAAAAACAAAGTGTGGCCTATTTACTAGATAGAACAGCCTGGCAAGTTAGGTCACAAAGAACTTATGCGTTTATAGATACTTAAACTTACTTATTCAATATGACCTTTGTGTATGAAAAAAGAAAAAGTGCAAGACACAAACGGGATACACAAACGCAAGCAGACATCTGAGGCAATAAACGCTCCCACTTTTTTGCAGTCAAAAAGTTTTGAAAAGCGTAAGACAGTTATTTGAAGCTGAATATACATTCTGACAATTAATTTTTATCTGCACTACTTTACAGTGGTTAGTAAATCACTTAAAATATGTTTGTGGTTGATTTGAAAAAATAAAATGTTGCCGAATTATTTTCGGCGAGCGTATTCGAATATGGGGATCAGTTTGGGGTCTGCGTGGGCGATCTGTACGTGATCGATTAAGCCAACCAATGCGCCGGCTTTGTCGACTGCGGGCAGATGTTTTATGTTCCAGTGTTGCATAAGTTCGGCTGCTTCTTTGAGGGTTGCGTTTTGATCGATGACGACTAGTGGGTTTGTGTAGACCATGCGGGCGATGACTGTTTTTAGGGGGACTTCTGCTTCGACGGCGCGGATGAGGATGTCTTTTACAGTGATGATGCCGGTTGGTTTGCCGCTTTGAATGACAAGTATGGCGTCTTTATCATACTTGTTCATGAGTGCTATTACATCTTTAACTACGGTATTGTTTTCTGCAGTTTTAACATCTTTTTGCATGATGTCTTTTACTGTGAGGTTGCTTGCCATTTTTTTCACCTTATCGCTATCTCAAGGGTATTGTTCTTTATCAATTTTACGTTTATATCTCTTGGGATTCGTATAGTTGAGCTTATACCAAGTTGCTATATACTCTTTGGCATGGATATTTGTCGATGTTATCTTGCGGCATTTGCGAATTGAGGTTGTCGATAGATGAAGCTTACTTTTTGGTTTTGTGAGTGTAACTATGTTTGATTTTTGTTACCGTTATTTCGTTTTTGAAATATTTGTTGCTGGTTGATAGGTGTGCATGTGAACAGCCGATAAAAATATGGTATAAATAATGCTTTGATAGCTAACTATTTGTGTAAGGCGAGGTTTTTGGTGGAATCAATCAAAGATGCAATTTCTGACTCTATCTATGGTATAGCAGTGGTTCAGCCGGATCGTGCTGTTAAAAAATGTAGAATTCGAAAGATGCGTATAGAATACTACCTAAGTGAGGTTGCAGTAATCCTTGTTCTCCCCCGATCCTGTGGAGTTTGCGAGAAAGTCGATGACTGCACAGACGAGTTTATAATTCAGGTTATTGAAAAATTCAGAAAAAGTAGTGGCCGTTGTTCCTCTAATTACCCCTAATAGAGGGAGGAAGCGGCATAATTTGGGTTAAGCTTCTAGATAGGTTCTTTTAGGTATGGTGTTCTCGATGTGTGTGTCGGGAAGTTGGTCTCTGAGTCGGCTCTCTGCGGCGATTTCTGCCTCTTCTAGAATTTGCAGGGCATCGGCACTGGCCATTATTGTGTTTACTGGCATGTCGTTGTTTTGGTTGGTTGATGTCACAATATCTGTTAGTAGATCACCAATGTTTCCCAGTTCTTGACTTGCCTCTGGCATAATACTGCACATTTCTGTACGAATGTTTGCCAATAGGTTTTTGGCTGGACTCAACACCGACACTATATCACCTAATTCTGAAACGGTGCTCAAACGCATAGAAACACTTTGCAGTGCAAGTGAAGCGTTGGAGAGCATTTTTTGAACTTTGCGTATTTCAGAGAGCTCGGTGGCAAGAATATTTGCCCGAGCGGTCTCTCTTTGTGACATGGCTTTTATGATGCGATTAAAAATTTCTTTATCCCGGGTCTGGAACCGCGCAACGGCATTGTCAAGCGTTCTTGTCTGCATATCTATTCTTTGAGTAACTTCTGCTATCTGATCTTTTAAATTATTCTCAGCCGGCTTATTGACATTTTTAATTTTGGAAACAAGGGACGACTCTGACTCCTTGTTTTTCCATATATTAGTGAAACGTTTAACCAAGTAAATCTCCAACCTTCACACCTGACGGGCAGATAAAAGAGTGTTCGCAAAAATAAGTTAAAACCCCGCAGGTCTCCATAGGGCATTTTTATACTATCGTTTAAAGCCTTAGAGACTATATGCCATAAACTTTGCCTGCGGCCATGGACAAAGCACCCTAAATAGTATTTATACCTCACAATTTTTCTCTTTTTAGACCATTGATTTGGTGTCTCTATACATGTCGTAGCTTGATGAGTTATGCGTGAAACTTGTGTTGTGTGTTTACCATTGGTCTTTTTTGCTGTTTAGTTCTTGACGGCGGCTTTTTTGAAGTTCATCATAGAGTTCTTTTTCCTCGGGAAGAATGATTCTAAAAGCGCCATCTATTTTCCGAACTATTGGAACCTTGACGTATCGATCTTGTCTGCGCACCGGCGTATACTGTATGATAACATACTGGGTGGTGCTGGTGAGTTTTTCTCCTGTACTCCACCGTTCTGACATCTCAACTTTGATGGTGTGTTCTCCAGGTTGGATGTCATTCATATCTAGTGTTATAGGAAATTCTAATTCACTGCTAAGAAGCTGACTAGGGGGAATGCTGATTAGGTAGGTGTTGAGTTTTTCTCCATTAAAATAAATCTCAAGAGTCACATTTGAGAAGACCCTCTGCGAAGGAAGCAACCGAAACGATACCAAAAGCTCCAGCTCCTCCTCTTTTATGGTGTGTTTGAGTTGTGCTATTAGGATTTGTTTCTCAGAGCTACTGCTGATGGTGGTGGTGCGGACTGATTTCTGTGGGGGTAGTTTATCAAATGTTACTTGTTTAGACTTTTTAACATCTGCCTGAGTCTTTTCTCTAAGCTGTTGCTTTTTCATCACAATATAATTCTCTCTGAGACTCTTAGCTGTGTCGCCATACCACTCAAAATAATCCCCAAGGACAGGGTCGCCAGTCACTGGCGTGCTTTGTAACATCAAAGAAAACCGATAACACTTTGGATTAGTCTATCCCAGCCGGGGTTGTTGTCTGGCTGATTGGAGTGCACATAAGCTTGGGCATACCGGTGTATTTGTCTTGGCTTAATATTTGCCAAAAACAACAGGCGACTAAATAACCATAGTCAGATGCAGTACAACATTGTTTTCACCTGAACTAATCGCCTCTTGCAAACATAGCCCTACATTGAAAAGGAGAGGTATTAACGCATCCCTTCTAGACTTTTGGGTGTATGCGCTGGGGTTTAGCGGCTATACCCCTATGTGTCTGTGGGTATAGTTTTATGTGACGTTTTTTGTTTATAGGCAAGTGCAATACTTAGCACCACTATAACAACACATAAACCAACCACTAAACCAGACTCAGCAAAGTTAAACCCCGATAAAAAAATCTCATTTTGAGACGGTTGATCTGAGGTATAAGTTGGACTTGGCGTTGGATCAAATTGATTGGGTACTTCATTGTTGGTTGCAGGTCTAGTTAGGGTTTTTGTACCACTCCAACCACTTCGCTCATCCACCATTAATGGGGGAAATCTCCATAAAGTGTAGAACTCGTCTTAATGTAAAAAGCCATTGCTTCTACTTGAATATCAATCGATCCACCAGGAACAGGAACAGAAGGATAGTCCAGACCATCAATGAGTCCATTGCCTATGTATGAGGGTTTTTTGCTGGAGTTAAATGATATTGTTGTATATTCAGAATTGGTCTGTGCGGGGAATCCGCAGTTTAGTCCTCCACCAACCTCTGAGCGGGTAAATGCTTGATGCCACGCCTCATCTGAGGTTTCATAGTGTCCTTTATATCTAACGTTATAACATATATCGGAATAACCACGCGGGTTTTTGATTACAAGCTCGATTGCTACATGTACT
Organism: Candidatus Bathycorpusculum sp.; assembly: GCF_009778815.1. Classification (NCBI taxonomy): domain Archaea; kingdom Thermoproteati; phylum Candidatus Bathyarchaeota; class Bathyarchaeia (SeqCode); order Bathyarchaeales (SeqCode); family Candidatus Bathycorpusculaceae; genus Candidatus Bathycorpusculum; species Candidatus Bathycorpusculum sp. The sequence goes on along the minus strand of NZ_WRFL01000048.1, from coordinate 11,184 downwards.
CCTTGATAACCCTTGTTAATCCAAGTTTCTCCTGTGTAGGGATCTACATACTCAACATCTGGCATAGTGAAGGGATACTCCGTATTTTACAGTAAATTCGGGAACCCCAAGCTTTTTTGGTATAAGTTGAGCATGCACCTCACCCATATAGGTTATACCTGCAAAAACCGAAGTACTAACTAACAACGCAAGCAGAATTACCCCCATAGTTTTTTTCATACCATACGTCCCTGTGGATATGGTTCTGATTGGATATGTAGTTTACTCCAACACAATAGACAACCGCGGTTAACAACAAACGTTAGTTTCCTGGTTTTGTTTAGGTTTTGGTTAAGCATGTCTATCACAACTACGCATTGGACTTGATTTGATTTAATGCTAAGTATGCGAACAAAGTGTTCAACAGTTAGACACAAAAAATGTTCACGTGCTCCTCAAGAGTATGGCACTTGTTGTTAACTTCTCTGTTGTCTAAAACACAGAATTTAGCATTGAGAGTGTCCCAATAGATGTTACCAGATGCCGATGATGCTCCAATAGAATGTACAGATGACTAAAAAGACCACAACTAGTAGTGCGTACACCAAAGATGCTTTTAGGAGATGGCGAGAATTCCATCCTCCCTCGCCACAAACAGATTCAGCCTGCCCAATCCATGGTTGCTGATATCTGAAAAAGAAAATGTTGGATGCACAGATAAACACCATAATGCAGATGAGCGGATTAATTCCAAATGTCTCATAGAGCATGGGAGTTGCCATGGCTAAAATAGCGGAACTGACCCAGCCCTGGGTCACATCAAAAAAGCGTAGAAAAACACAAAGACCATAGAGAGCCAATACGAAAACAATTTGTGATCCCGCAATTGGGCCTAGTAGCGAGGCAAGTGTGGGTGAGAGCCATATGGTTATCCCTGATATTTCACAGATTCGTGAAAAACTAAGTATTATGCCAAAAAACACCACGATATCCCAGCTTATACCATGTGAAATATCTTTGACTGATAGTACACCAAACAAGAGCAATAGTATGAGCGATGCGAAAAGAACCTGAATAGTTGTAATGGGCAAAAATATTTGCAGTATAAGACCAATAAACAACAAAGCAAATGCTACCATGCACCCTTTCTCTTCCTTGCTCAGCTTTCCCAGATCAGCGTACATTTTTGAGAGCTGTTCTTGGGTTACTGTTAATTTTTGCTCGGGTTTTAGTACAAAATAGAGTACTGCCATAAATACCAAGCTAAACACTATCCACGGCGCCATAGTGTGGAGCCACATCTGTGAGGTGGCCATATTTCTCATGGATCCCTCGGGTAAATATGAGGTGAACACTGGACCAAACAGTGAACCGTTTTGCCATGCGATGCCTGGGAAAATGGCGGCCACCCATGCCGATATCACTACCAATGATCGGCCTTTGCTGTGTTTTTCAAGACAACAAGCATCAGCGACAACTACTGCAATTGGTGTTAAAATCAAAAAGCGCACCGTTATCGACGGTGTTATAAGCGCGAATATGATGCCTATGATAAACCAGCCGATCAGGATTTTTATGTAGCTTAATTTTAGCTGTTTAAAGAGGGCAAATACTATGCGTTTTCCAAGACCTGTTTTCATCAACGCATAACCAAGAAACATCGCGGGGATAAGTAACCACAGTGTTGCATTGGAAAAGCCGCTTGCCAAATCCGGTATCGGTATTCCAGCAATGCTTCCACCCAGAAAAAGTATAATCGCCCCAACGATAAAGGTACCTTTACCTGGGCGAAATATCCATGTTGCAAGCGCTATAATTATGGAACCCAACATAATATGCCCCACCTGTCCAAGTCCATCAAACGGCTCGATGAGAGCAATCATTATGCCTAACGCTATAACAACTACAGATAAAATCTGTTTTATGGATATTTTCGATTTATTATTTTCTTTATTCATGCCTTCTATTGCTCATCTTTGATCGATTGCCAGATCCTGTTGATGCTTCCAGGTTGATCATTTGCTTATGATGCTTGGGTGTGCCGGGGTGTCTTACATCCAACAGAATATAGCATTAGGGTTGACTTGCTTGTCTTATTTCTTTGTTGTTTTGAGAAAATGTTGGACTGTAGACGAAAACCAGCTGATTGTGAGTGCAGTATCTCAGAACTAAACGTTGTTACGCAGTCTGACATTATGGAATAAGGTTCAGTCGTTTGAATCTGAAAATGGGCTTGACTTGTTTGTATCTGGAGTCTTTCCTCAAAACCGTCTGTCAAATTTTCATGCGTTCGTCATGACCCAAAAGGGTAAACCAAGAAAACAGCTCAAACCACTTTTGCCTCACAACCCAATTAACAATAGGAAAAATCACAAATACGCATATGTTAAGCATGAATAAAATTATTCCCTTCCTGTTGCTTTTCTTTTTCATAAGCGCAACATTTGCAACAGCGCTTAATCCTGTTTCTGCATAATAGTTGCGGATTCTTGGAATACAAAAACACCCCTGACCCAAGCGAGAACTTGTTTGGGCGTTGTTGCTGTGGACGGTAAAATCTATGCAATTGGCGGCACAACAGAACTCGGTTATGAACCCAGCAGTGTTGTGGGTACCAATGAATGCTATGATCCTGGGTCTGATATGTGGACTACTTTAGAACCTATGCCTACACCTAGGACTAATTTTGCTATTGCAACTTATGAGGGTAAAATTTACTGTATAGGCGGTTATACTGCTGAACAAGTGCCACCCTATAGTCCAATTAGCGTAATTGAAGTTTATGATATAGCAACTAATAGTTGGAGCACTAAAACGTCTATGCCAGTTGAGGGTGCCATGTATGCTTGTGTTGTGAATGGAAACTTTTTTGTTATGACAAAGTACGATTTGTTCATGTATGATCCAGTTGAGGATTTCTGGACTCAAAAAACATTTATGCCCCAAAAAATCTCCATATCTCCTTCATCTGAGCCGCATAGCGTTTCAGTCGTGGTAGATGACAAAATAGTGGTCACGGGTTATTTTGAGGGAATACATAGCGAACCGAAAACCCGAATTTATGACCCTGCAACTGATGTGTGGAGTGAGGGGAGTGCACCAGCAAAACCCTATTGGTTTAATCTTAATTGTGCTGGGGTGACAACTGGTGTTTATGCGCCTCAGAGCGTTTATGTTCTAGGCGGTACATCGGAGGGCATCACAGAGTTGTCTAATCAAGTTTATGATCCTGTAGGTGACACTTGGGCATTTGCTAAAGATATGTCTGCTTATCGTTGTCAGTTTGGTGTGGTAGTTATTAATGATATTTTGTATGTAGTAGGCGGACATTATACTGATGGGGTTGTTGTCTCTACTAATGAGCAATACATACCAATGGGTTACAATGGTACTCTGTCATTGGTTACTTCTCCGTCGGTTATCCCTGAGACTTCAAATCTTTCCTCTTCAATCTATCTTATTGCGGCTATATTGGTTATAATAGTTGGAACCTTGGGGACAGGATTATTCTTCTATTCCAAAAAATCAAAACAATAACTCAAACAAGACCAACCATAACAACAGTACAACAATCAAACCGGTTAACATTCAACGCAAACAAGCAAAGCAGGATGTTACAGAAACGTCAGTTAGTTTTGGGGATTATTAAACCTAAAACTTAGGGATCGCATTGTACCCGTGTTACTGGTGCGGTAACCGGGATTTGAACCCGGGTCCTAGACTTGGCAAGCCTATGTACTAACCAAGCTGTACTATTACCGCATACAACTTAAGCAACAATCTAAAAACCTCCTTATAAACTCTACATCTTAGAACTACAACACTTCTGTTTACGTCAAATCTCAACCATAATAAATGATTGATAAATTTATCAAACCTAATTATATGTCGAGCAGATCCTTAATGTATCTGAAATAGCATCAAAAGGTCTCGTGGGTGAAATACGGCTAATACCACTTGCGTTTTGGTTTAACCTGAATTTGGTTGTTATTGCAATGGTTGAGTGCTAAAGAAAACAAGAATCTGTGTGGTTTTTGGTGTGGGTGTTTGTGGAGGTGTGTCTAGCTAAGATCAGCAGGTTTTGATGTCTTGTTTTTAGCTTAGTTCCAATGATTGCTATTCTGCTTTTGTTGGAAAATCATGGGATTTGGTCTTTTGGTTCTTAAAATTTAAATGTAAGTGGCATCACCTTTTATGAAAGATCTCGGGCAGTATAGGCGTGAAAAAACCTATGGGAGAGAGTGAAATGGGTGGGGACGATGACAGCAGTTTTTGCCTGCTAGCTGGACACATAGATATTTCTATGCATACTGTTTATCTGCACAGTTTTCCTATCCATCGTCTTGTTGCTTACGCGAACACTCTTGGGTATAATCCATGTATATTTGGGTCTGCCATAGTAACAACGTTAATGAGTAAGATGAATGGAGAGGACGTAGTATATGATTGTTGAAGCATTCCTCGCATTCATTTTGATTTTTACGGCGACTTTAGCCATCTATGCCATAGGTAAACGTTCAGCACCAAAAACTACACTAAACGACGATGATCAAGATTCCTATGCTTGCGGAGAAAAAGTAATCTTCCAAGGCTTAAAAATCAATGTTCCCCTCTACAAATATCTAATTTACTTTGTAATTTTTGACTCATCAGTGTTGGTTATAGCATTTGCAGCTTTTGCAATATCAGCTGCCAATCCGTTGCTCTTAATACTCTACCTCGGTATACTCCTTGCCGCCGGTGTAGTTCTTCTCGACGGAGGCAAAGACTAACATGGTCAATACCAAAACTTGGGCACGCGTAAAATCGCCCTGGGTTCTACACTTCAATTCAGGCGCCTGCAACGGTTGTGACATAGAAATCCTTGCGTTGCTCACACCAAAATATGACGTTGAACGCTTCGGCATAAAACTTGAACCCTCACCCCGACATGCCGACGTACTCTTAGCCACAGGTTGTGTTACCCATCAATGCGCTGAACGCTTAAAACGTGTCTACGATCAAATGCCTCAACCTAAATTCGTCGTTGCCATAGGTGCATGTGCCTGTAGTGGCAGTGTCTTTGAAGGCAACTATAACGTAGTGGGTGGAGTAGACAAAATTGTCCCAGTTGCAGCCTACATACCCGGTTGTCCACCACGACCAGAGGCAATTATTGACGGAGTTATCAAGTTGCTCAGTGTAATAAGTACACCCAAAAAAGAGAGCCCAGTTCAAGCCCATAGAGCTGAACCTGCTATAGCGGAGGTTAAACAAAACGGCAAACAATAGCATAGATATTATAGGTCTTGTCGAATCCAAATTCGGCGACAAAGTCCCTATTCAAAGGGGCGTTAATGGCAATGCCTCGTTTGTTGCAAACAATGGTTTACACCACGAAGTTTTCAAAACATTGCTAGAGGCCGACGAAAAAACCGGTTTAACTACCATTACCGGTTTAGACTTGGGCACAAACATTGGCGTTTATTATCATGTCCGCACCTCCAAATCATTTTTCACCATAAAAGCAGAAGTGCCCAAAGAGAACCCACGGCTTAAAACACTCATCGATATCCACCCTGGAGCACTTTTCCATGAACTAGAATGCGCAGATTTAATGGGCGCCATTTTTGAGGGTAACGAATTAAACGGACATTTTATTCTCTCAGAAAACTGGCCCAACGGTATCTATCCTCTGCGCAAAGACATCGATCTATCTCAAGTTAAGCTCGTCCCAACCCCTGAGCATGAAACCAACAAATCTGCCGAAGGGCGAGAAGTTAAAATCATTATCGGTCCCCAGCATCCCGCGTTGCTTGAACCTGAAAAGTTCTCAGTAACCGTTGATGGGGAAACCGTTACCAAAGTCGAACCCCGCATCGGTTATGTGCATCGGGGTATAGAAAAATCTGCTGAATCCCATACCTATCTGCAAAATACTTATCTTGTAGAGCGGGTTTGCGGCATCTGCAACCCTTGCCATGCATACACTTTTGTTGCTACAGTGGAGAAAATTTTAAAACTCGAAGTTCCTGAACGAGCACGATATCTCCGAGTAATCGCATTAGAACTCAACCGTCTTCACAGTCATCTCTTAGTGTTGGGACATGCAGGCTTAGAAATTGGCTACGAAGCCGTTTTCCAATACTTCTGGCGTGACCGCGAACCCATTATGGACCTAATTGAGTTAACCAGCGGTAACCGTGTTTTTGGTTCCCTAATGACCGTGGGCGGCATCAGACGTGACATCAATCAAGAACATATCCCAAAAATAAAAGCAGTAATAAACGATTTACAATCTAAACTACCGTTTTACCGCAAAATCTACACTGATGAACCTACCCTGCGCTTGCGTATGAAAGACGTTGGCATCCTTAGTCGAGAAGATGCACTCAAACTCTCAGTAGTCGGGCCAATTGCACGAGCATCCGGTGTAGATATAGATGTCCGCAAAGACCGACCCTATGAGGTCTACAACGAAATTCCATTCAAAGAAATTGTATACACTGACGGTGACACATGGGCAAGAATGAACGTACGTATGGATGAACTTGAAGAAAGTCTCAACATCCTCGACTATGCCCTTGACCACATGCCCGCTGGGCCCATCCGTATTGAAGCCCCAAGAACGGTGCCTATAGGCGAAGCTGTTAGTACCATAGAAGCCCCAAGAGGCGAGCTGCTCTACTATGTACGTAGCAACGGAACAGACATACCTGAACGCGTAAAAATCCGCACCCCAACATTGGCTAACATACCCTCATTTCTCAAAACCGCTATCGGCGAGAGTATAGCTGATGTACCCAGCAACTTTGTCAGCTTAGATCCCTGCTTCTCATGTACTGATAGATGATAACCATGATTGACCTGCTGCTTATCTTCCGTATTCTGGTCTTCCCAGGCTTCACATTCCTACTGTTTCTATCATTATTTTGCGAGTGGATAGACCGCAAAATAGAAGCACGCTTCCAAAACCGTGTTGGCCCCATGGTCGCAGGACCAGGCGGCATACTCCAACCCCTAGCAGACTTTATCAAGTTACTAACCAAAGAAGACATTGAACCCCGAGACGCTAAAAAAATAGTTTTTCGATTTGCCCCCTTAGCCGCCTTTAGCATCATGATTTTTGCCATGTGCTTTTTACCCATAGACGGAGCAAGCATTCTCTCATCAGGCTCCGCTATAGCTCAAAGCGGTTTTAACGGCGACTTGATTATCATCTTGGTATTTGCCACAATTGCAAACTTTTTGCTCTTTTTGGCAGGTTGGGCATCAGCTAACCCCTATGGAACCATAAGCTCAGCCCGAGTCTTAACCCAATTTCTAGGTTATGACATTCCCCTCTACCTCATCGCATTAACCCCCGCATTAATAGCCGGCAGTCTTAGCATCGGTGTCATTGCAAGCTTCCCCTACATTCTACTGGCCCCTTGGGCATTTGTCCTCTTTATAATTACCATGCAAGCAGAACTTGAAAAAGGACCCTTCGATGTACCCCACTCAGAATCTGAACTCGTCGGAGGATTAGAAACTGAATACACCGGCGCAAAACTCGCATTTCTCCACCTCACCCGAAACGTCCAAGTAATCTTTGGATCCGCTTTAGTGGTCACCTTATTCCTAGGTGGTCCAAGCGGGCCAGTCTTTTTTGGTTTAGACTGGTTATTCTACACGCTCTGGTTCGTACTCAAACTCATCATCGTAGTAGCTATAAGCTCCTACATCGCAAACGTCTTTGCGCGTTTACGCATCGACCAAGTTCTAACAGGCAACTGGAAAATTCTGTTACCTGCAGCTTTGCTTTCACTGATGCTAACCATAGCATTAGTCACCTGGGTGTATCATCCATTCGGAATTGGAGTGTAACAGGATGACCGAAAAGACCGAAAAAAAACAAACCTCACGTATATCTCCAATCTTTAAACGTGCAATCTCGCACCTATTCCATAAACCTGCAACAACCAAATATCCATCGGTAAAACCTGTACTTCCACCAGACACTCGAGGTAAACTAGTCTATGAAATCAAAGACTGCAACGCCATTGACTTTGGTAGCGGACCTGACTTCCGATTAGATATCAAAGTCATGCGAGGCTCCATCTGCCATGTCTGCGAACGCGATTGCCCCGCAGGTGCTATAACCATCGTTGAAGTCGACGGCAAACAACGTCCCCAAATAAATCTCAACAAATGCATTTTTTGTTGTCAATGCGTCGACAGTTGTCCCCGAGGCGCCATCAAACAATCCGACATCTACGAATTAGCCGTAACCGATAAAGCATCATTAATTATGAAGCCAAAATACAGCCAAAAGGATGCATCGCAATGATTTTTGAAATCTTAGCCATAGGATTAATCGTCTCATCTATCCTTGCACTATTTCTCGATGAAGTCGTCTACTCAGTTGGTGCGCTATCAGGCACTTTTATCTTCACCGCACTTATTTTCTACCTCAACGGCGCATTTTACGCCGCCATTTTCCAATTCGTCGTGGGCATAGGCACCCTAGCCGTTTTGTTCCTATCAGGCGAAATGCTAGGTGAGCAGTCCAAAAAGAAATCATCCCCCGCCAAAATCGCCGGCCTAATCGGCGCAGGTATTCTGCTCTCCCTGCCCGCAATTTTCCTCTCAGTTTCAGGCCAAACTGCTATAGGCCCAGATGTCCCAATTGGTGAAGCTATATGGAACATCCGCGGCCTCGATGTTCTGTTACAAGCACTCGTAATTCTAACCATAGCCTTGGGAATTGGCATCGTACTGCATGAACGGAGGAAAAAATAATGGACTTCACCATACTCTCAATTATAATGTTGGCCATCGGCATCTATGGGCTACTCACCAACCGACAGTTACTCAAAGTATTCATCTCCATAGAGATGATTGCCATCGCAGCAACACTCAACTTTGTTATGCTCGCTTCCCCCAACGGCTTGAGCCAAGCATTACTAATTATAGCCTTCTCAGTCGACACAGCTGTTAGCGCAGTAATTTTAGCCTTACTTGTCATAGTCTCAAAACGCTACGGCACAGGGGATCTCTCAAAAATAATCTCCAAACAAGAAACCGAAGAAAGCGAGGATGAAGTACAATGATGCTCCAAGAATTCAGTGCATGGTTTGTCTGGATTATCCCCCTAATCGCAAGCTTCTTTGTTCCTCTTATTGGCAAATACAGCGAAAAAGCCCGAAACTATTTTGTCATAGCCATAGCTACCGTAGTCAGTGCACTAGCAATCTCATTGATACCCGGTGTCTGGTCCGGCGGAGGCCAAGCTACAGCCTATACCCTCTCTTGGATTCCAAGTCTTGGCAGTAGTAGCCCAATAACAGCAGGTGTCTACATTGATCCCCTCAGTGTTCTCTTTGCCTGCCTAGTTGCATTCTTTGCTCTAATAATAACTATCTACTCCCAGGGTTACATGAAAGGCGAAGACGGCCTAACGCGCTACTACTACCTCCTCTTACTTTTCATCGGCTCTATGATTGGCCTAGTACTAGCCGACAACATGCTTCAGATGTTTATCTTCTGGGAAATGGTCGGCCTATGCTCATACACCCTAATTTCATTCTGGTACAAAAAACCCGAATCCATACGCTCAGGCGTCAAAGTTTTTATCATGACTCGCATCGGCGACATCATGCTACTTGCCGCCATCGGTTTACTATTCTATATGTTTGGCACCTTTAGTTTCCGCGGAACAATAGCCGGCATAGAAGCCGCTGCACTCGCAGGAACTCTAGACATCGGCCTTCTAGTAACCTCTGCATTTCTAGTTTTAGGCGGAGCCGTCGCAAAATCTGCCCAGTTCCCCCTATTTACCTGGCTCTACAGTGCAATGGAAGCCCCAACCTCCATCTCAGCACTACTCCATGCCGCCACAATGGTCAAAGCAGGTATCTATCTGCTCTCCCGCTTCATTCTTATTTTCGCAACAGCACCCGCTCTAATTTTAGCCCTACAAGCCTACTGGTTCCCAACCATAACATGGATAGGTGCCATAACCGCATTCATCGGAGCATCCCTAGCAATTGTAACAACCGATCTTAAAGGAGTTCTTGCATACTCAACTATTAGTCAAATCGGTTTCATGATGGCCGGTTTAGGCGCAGCCGCACATGGTGGATTTATCGGTGAAGGCTGGTTTGGTAGCATATTCCACATGGTCAGCCACGCCTTCTTTGAAGGTCTTGGATTCCTTTTAGCAGGAGGTATCATACATGCTCTTGGTACCCGTGACATGAGATTAATGGGCGGTTTACGCAAAGCCATGCCGATAAGCTTCGGACTTATGATTATAATGATTCTAACAACAAGCGGGTTACCCCCGTTTGCGGCCTTCTTTAGCAAAGGCATAATTCTAACCAGTGTCTCTGAAATCGCAACAACCGCAGGACTAATACAGACAGTTTTGCTCTTTACAACTGCTGCTCTCACTTTTGGTTACTGTATTCGTATGTTTACCTTAGTGTTTATGGGTAAAGAATCTGAGCATATGCAAAAACAGCATGTTCACGAATCACCCAAAATCATGCTTGCACCCGCCTTTATTTTGGCGGCTCTCTGTATTGTATGGGGCCTATCCGAACCCCTAGTTGCACATTTCCTACACTTCGAAACAGCCGGCATACTAGCCGCTTTTACAAGCCTTGAATTTCCAATATTTCTACTGCTACTTATTCCTCCAGGTTTACTTGCATACTTTAGTTACTACAAAGGTTTCAATGGACTGCGAAACATTGCAAAAACAAACAACCCCCTAACTATACTGTTAAGACACGGCTACTTCTTTGATGACCTCTATACTGCAATTGCAAAAGGTTTAATCAAAATCTCTGAAGCTCTCACACGTATAGAAAATGCTCTATTTGGCCGCTATGTCAATCGAAATTTAAAAGTTCCTCCAGCATTACACGTTGTAACCCGGCTAGAGGACACCGTGTTTGAACGTTATGTTGATGAGTTAGGCGAAAAAATCGGTGATGCCGCAAAACCTGATCGAGCGTTAAAGCTTAAACAAGATCGAACTTCAAACTACCGTAACTATCTAGCCGCGGCTGTGCTCGGTTTCATATTGATCGTTATATTGATAATCTTAACCTTAGGAGTGGTTGTCTAATGGTGTTTCCGGCTTTACTGTTGATATTTGTCCTGTCCTCTATTTCGATTCCCTTTGTTTATCTTATTGGGAAAAAGTCTCCTCGAGCTGCGGCACTTTTTGTCGCATCT
>NZ_WRFL01000047.1:0-20854 GCF_009778815.1 Candidatus Bathycorpusculum sp. | reverse complement strand
GGTCAGGTCTTTGGGTCTCAAGTTACTGAAGTTGCTGTTGATATTGCTGGTTATAACAAGGTGGCGCCTATAAGTGCGACTATCACTATTGGTGTGACTGGTAATGTGATCAACTTCTACTACAGTGCAAGTGATGATGACTTTGGAACTATTGGATATATACGCAAAACTGTTGATGGCATTGCATTTGATGTCTGGATCACCGGATATGGCGGTAATGTTGCTGAGCTTATTTCCGGTATGCACTTTACACTCTACAAGGTGAACGCTGATGGCACAATTAACTATGCTAACATTGTTGCAACTGGTGAACTCGATGCAGACAGCGGCATGATTATCTTTGATACTCCATCGCTCTTACCCGGTCAATATGCAGTCGTTGAATCATTCACTGGAAGTGCCGCTAATGTCTTTGAAGTGGCTGATCCCCTCTACATCTGGATAGGTGCCGATGGCAAAATGATTGCTGTTACTGACTTTGACTCTAATGCTATGTACTGGAGCACCGATGCATTCTATAGAAGCAAAGGCACAGCTGACTTGGCAATAAACTACGTCTTTGCCTCTTCGTCTACTGTTATGAGAAATCCCTGGTGTAATGATTTCCAAACAAAACAATACAATCCAGCAACTGGCAGCTATGGTGTTGCATACTCATCTTTCTGCGGCTATTATGACTCAGGCAAGCTGGGTGGCGATACCTACAATGGTCCAACACTTATCTATGTAGATATGACCTCTGACTTTGCCGCTCTAAAACCAGGCGTAAAAGAAGGCCTCATCACAGCATACAACTATATCTATGATACATGGGGTAGCTTAGATCAATGGCCTTCTGCATCTGGCACTTCCACTCCTAGCGAGTCAACAAAGTTTATCGCTCAATTAGTCACCTGGCTATTGCTCAACGACGGCATAGTTGAAGCAAATTCTGACTTTGCCTACATCAATGACTGCGTGGCTGAAGTACTTGCAAACTACCAAGGATACAGCGGCTCACAAACCATAAAAGACATTGTCTTTTTAGCTGACGAGAACTATCCAAATAATCTGCAATACTGCCAACCCCAAATCATACCGATTTATGGCGAACCCGTATTTAACAACAAAGCAGCAAACACCCAAGGCATCTCTATAGCAAAAACTGTTGATGGCATTGCATTTGATGTATGGACAACAGGCTACGATGGCGATGTTGATGAACTTATTTCCGGTATGGACTTTAAACTCTACACGCTCAACGCTGATGGCACAATTAACTATGCTAACGTTATTGCAACTGGTGTACTCAATGTAGCTAACGGAATGATAGACTTTAACATCCAAGGACTCTCAGCAGGCAAATATGCAATCGTTGAAACACTAACAGGAAAAGCAGCCGACGTCTTCGTTGCTGTTGCCCCCCTCTATATCTATATCTCTGAAACTGGTGAGGTCATTGAATACTTTGATTACGATGTTGACTACTTTGTAAGCTGGAACTGGTTTAATGCTCAGGGCCGAGTCGGCTTAACTGGCGTACCCACTGACTACTATTACATAACCGAAGTCTGGAACATCGAAACAAGAACCGCATTTGGCAATGATTATACCGCCTACACCTCATTTTGCGCTGATGGCACATCACGAACCTTTGCTGAGACAGACCGCTATAAAGTGGGACAGCTAGATCAAGAAACCTACGACAACATCCTTGCCGCACTCAACTATATCCACAATAAATATGGTAGTGTGGATGCTTGGCAAGGAAACACTGGACCTATTACAGTCAAGCAGTCAACTAAGGTTCTCTCCCAGATGGTTATATGGACACTGATACATGACGACGTTGCTCTACAAGGTATGCGTGTTGCTGAAGCTGGATATAATGCAGACGAATTCGCCGTTGCTCTGCAAGATGTGATGGATAACTATGTCGGCTCCTCAGGTGCGGTGAAATCTCTTGTTTACTTGGTTGGTTACAACTTCCCAAGTGACATAGTATCCCACCAGCCCCAAATTATCCCACTGTTCGGCGACCCAGTGTTCAACAACATCTCAAACAGCTGTTAAGCACAAAAAACAAACCCAACAACCTTTTTTCTTTTTTTACTTTGTAGCAGTTCTATCTCGCTGTTTCTTGGTTCTATTCTACTAAAATCTCCTTAGTAATATGGTAAGACGCTGATGTCTGTCTATGGTGATACCTTGAATTCTCCTTACAAACGGTTTATTACTCTCTAACATCAGATCACAGAAAAACGATCGATTGCACTGAACTATAGTAGCCCGAAATGAACATCCAAATATCGATTTTTATCAACTAACTCCAATACCGCTTAGTAATAGTCAGGATTCTATTCCTCAACATGTTACCATTATAAATAAAATCGCAAAGTAGCTTTTATAGAAGTGCAATGAAACAGCAATTTTCGCCAAAAGGCTATTTTCTCTGAGAAAGGCGGGTGATGCCCGCAGATGATGCGATGTTTTTGTAAGATGCTATCTATGGTTGTTATCTGTGTTTATGTATCTTATTTTTTTGTGCTCATTAGGCATCCGGGATCACCCTTTAGCGTATCGCCGTTATGGTATGCAGCTGATCGTGCTCTGCATCCCCCACAGATAAATTTGTATTGACATGCTCCACAGGTACCTTTGAGATTAGCGCGGTTGCGAAAGGCATTAAACAGTGGTGCATTATGCCAGATTTCTTTGAATTGTTGAGTTTTGAGATTGCCCACGTTTAGAGGTAAAAACACGCAGGGATGCACATCACCTTGGGGAGAAATTGAGCAGTAGAGCCGTCCTGCACCGCATCCACCAATGAACTCCCCCAGAGGCACTGCTTTTTTGGTAACTTTAACAGTTTGCATATGTGCCAAAGCCATGGTGACTTCGCCTGTTCCACATGAACCCTGAGACTGCAATGCCACCCGCGCCAGCTGCGGCGCTGTTGCCAAAATTGTGGTTTTGCACCCCGCTGACATACGGTTAAGCAAATAACGCATAACATCTTCACGCTGTTGCGCTGTGAGATCCTGATCACGATGATTTGAACCACGACCAGTAGGTATAAAATTAAAGTAAGTAAATCGCTCCGATCCTAATTGCTCTGCTAAATCAATAATTGCTGGTAGCTCTGAGAGATTGTTTTTACCTACAGTAGTGGCAATACAGGTACAGATATCTGCCTCTATACAGTTTTTAAGTCCTGCTATGGCTCCATCAAATGCTCCCGGAACCCCTCGAAAATCATCATGCGTCTTAGCAGACGCACCATCAATGCTAATATCAATATAGTTAACCTGCGCCTGCTTAATTTTTGTTGTGATCTCCTTGGTGAGAAGCGTCCCATTAGATGCCAACGAAACATAGAGACCGCGATCTGAAGCGTGTTTGGCAACCTCAAAGAAATCTTTACGCATAAGCGGTTCGCCTCCGCTAAACGCCAACGCCGTTACATGCGCCTCAGCCAACTGATCCACCACATCAAGTGCCTGCTTAGTGGTTAACTCATCTTCTTCTTGTTCTGTGCCGCTGTTACTGTAACAATGCTTGCAACGCAAGTTGCATCGATGCGTGAAATCCCAAACCACCAAAAACGGCGCACAAAGCGAAAGAGGCTTTTTGATACCAAAATGTGCAAACGACTCCACCAAATTAAGAACTGCGTTTCGTGCATACCGATCAGTTAAAAGTTGCGCCACTTTTTCACGCTTAAACCCCAAAACCCGACGAAGAAACTCTACCCAAAACCCAATCACCTGCGAATAAAACCCATTACATCCACCACATTTCTTATCGGCTTTACCCGCATAATCATCCAGAGCCGCTTCCAGTACTGTTCGGTTGCATACCTCGCATTTCTTAAGTGAAAGCTCAAGCATCCGCTTAGTCATAGGCATAGAGATGACTGCATTCCAAAATGTATCATGAGATAGGATGCTCACAGCGAGGCGTCTCCAATAGGCTTCGTTAATTGCTATTGCCGGATGTAAAGATTTCTCTACATTCAATAGTTGCTATCCTTGCTGTGATTGTGGATCTGCTCAAAGAAAGGGGCATCCAAGTAGAAACCCAACCCAAACCAGTACAGAGGTCTAACCATAACAGTCCTATTCCCATAGTGTTTGGGGGTGGTGGCCATCTAATACTTGTTGCTATGTTTTGTAGTTGTTGGAACAAGTTGATGGTTCTGGTGTGCCAGATGCGTAACGTTGGTCTGCCATAAACTCTTTTTTAGAAATAGTCTTGACTTAGCATAAGACTGGGCGTCAGCTATGGCGTGGGGTCTATTAGGCAATTGCTGAGGTGAGGTTGTCGCTCGATAGAGTGTTTTCCACTGGCTCTCACAAAAAGTGGTTCGATCCGGAAACTGCTGGGGGTTTGGATGGTGAAATAGTAAGTAGTGATATAGTTGATTTTAGCTGGGATAATTTACAGAAAAGGCAAAAGTGGATCAATATATTAAAATCAAAAACTATGCAGTCAAACATTTTTTTTAAAATTAAGCAAGCATAATCCTAATATGCTACTACCTTTAAGGTAAAATAGACCTGCAGATCACCCATTGAGTGTCTGCATGGTGAGGAATATCTTGAATAATGTTAGGTGAATATGGTGAAAAATAACGTACAAAAAATATTATCAATAATTTTAGTGCTTGCGCTTGTTGCTGGTTGTTTTGCAACATTGCCCTGGACAGCAAACGCAACACCAACGCCTGTAGCTGGTACTCCTGCTTGGGACGACAAGTACAGTTCCGTAGCTGTAGATAATCAACGTGTAGGCGTCTACTATGACCGCGGAAACTCGGCAGGCGATAAGATTTCGTCTAACGCGCACAGCGGCGACTATCCTGGCGTATATTTCCGTTGGGATGAAAAACAGAAATGCCCCGGTGTTTTCCTTGTAGCAGACTGGGTGTTTGATTTATTTGAAGGCGAAACTTTCGACCTGACCGCAAAGAATTCAAACAGCTATTACAAATACACGATTAGCCGCACTACTGGTTTAGAGTATAAAGTCAATGGTGTAGGTACTGGCGTATATGTTTACGGCATCCCTAAGGACGTAATGGCAAAAGACAACAAAGGCAATGACAAACCTGACCAATTAAAGAACATCAACATGGTCTTCATCGACGGCAACTACAAAAGTGCATACTTTACTATTGAAAAGGTGTGGAAAGATGAAAACGGTAACATAGTCACAGGCGATAACAGCTTAGTTTCCTTTAAGGAAAACAAAGCTTGGACTGTAGATGAAACAATCGAAGTAAAGATTACCGATTACGTTACAGCTATTAAAGGCAAAAAAGTAACAATAACTGAAAACCCTATTGCAGGCTTTACAACAGAGGAAAATCCACAAAGCATTACAGTGAGATACGATGATGATCCGCAACAAGTTGTCACATTCATAAACCAAAAACAATGGGCTAAAATAATTCTTGAAAAAGTTTGGCTTAATGTTGCTGGCGAAGAAATAGCTCAGCCTGCTGGTCTTTCTGCTGTATTTAACATAGTTGGTGCTTCATTCTCAACAAGCAAACTTGGTGTAGGTGTTGGTACTTATGAAGTCAAGGAAGGCAGATATGTTATTACTGAAAAAGATATCCCCGGTTATGACCTTGTATCAGTAAAAGTCAATGATGTTGAAATCGAAAACGGTGCATATATAAACGTTGTTGCAGGCGACAAATACACAATAGCCTTCACTAACAAAGATCCTGCAGAAAAATACCCCATCGAACTATTCAAAACTATAGACGGAACATTTGTTAATCCGAAACTTCCTGACGGATACACTTTAGACATCTTTCTTAAAGAAGTAATTTTCACGCTTTACGAAACAGACTGTGACGGTGGTGTTTATACTCGTGGTGTTAATGGCGTTCCAGGAGTCGTTGCTCCAAATGGTCTCATAACTTTTGATGCCCAAAAGATTAGTGACATGCAGAGAACGACAAGGAGTACAATTGACGGCTGGTACGTTATAGTGGAATCATATGCCGATGGTTCTAATGCTGAACAGATTTTCATGCCAGCTAAACCTTTGTACGTTTACTTTGATGGTAAAAACATATACAGTAACGTAGACACATTTGACTACGATGCATCCTACACAATCATCAACGGCTATACTCTGGGTAAATTTGATTGGGGATATGGACCTGAAGGCATCGGTTATGAGGGACTTAACGGCGAAGGGCATATATTCTACATCGGTATTAAAAATGCATCTCCAAACAGTGAATTTGAGGGAAAAATATATGATTCTTTCTGCGCTGAAGCTGGTGCAACACACTTCGCAGGCGAGAGTGGTCTTGGTTGCAGTGGTTACCTGGTTGTAGATAGGACGCAATTTGTAGAATACGTTGATATCCTTTTTGCATATAATTACATCTTCGACAATTATGGTGATTTGAATGACAATAGGGTAATCACACAAGTAGTTACATGGGCAATTCTTGGTGCTGTTACTTCAGACAAATTGGACGACACGAGACTGACTGACGTCGAAAAAGAAGCAATAAGAGAAGTACTCGAAAATTATAAAGGCTACCAGAGCACAAAAGATATAGACGAATTAAGAATAGTGGACGTTGTTTACCTGTTTTGTGAAGACGGCCATGATTCTCACAGCTGTCAGCCTCAGCTTGTTCCAGTGTATGAAGGCAAACATGTGTTCATCAATAAGTTGCAAGAAGAATTCGATGTTAGCTTTACCAAAACCAAATATGGCGGAGATCTACCTGTTGCAAAAGGCGAATTTGAATTTAAGTTGCACAAATTTAATGCAGAGACAAACGACTATGACCTTTTTATTGGATTGTATCCTACTGATGAATACGGTGTTGTTACTGCGAAACTTGCTCCTGGTAGTTACGTGTTTACGGAAGTTTGGACGACAGTATTCGATGGCGGCTTAGGCTTTGACGAAGAAGGTAATCCAGTGGAAAACTATAACCTTGTCTGGAAAGCAATTTATCCAGGTGGAGCTGATGGGTTGTACTTCACTATAGCCATTGACGGTGCAGTCACTTGGAAATATGGCGACAACACAGTCGACAACGAAATATACGGTAAGCATAATGTCTTGTGGGCTCCTGATGGATATGACCCCGTAGCCTTAACTCTTCCTCATGAATACGTCATAGAGTTGGGTGAAGGTAACGGTAAAATTATCGTCATTACCAACATTAGCGGCGCGACGATGACAGTTGTAGGCATTGTCAAACCCGACTGTACACGTCGTGGTATCGTATGGCTTGGTTGCTCTGATGGAACTGGAACTTCTATTGAATTTGGCGAACAACTTGGACATAACTTCCAACCTGTTGCTATTGCTCCTGGTTTTGGCGATGGTTTTGTGTGGTTTGGTTGTTCAAATGGTTGCGGTGGCTCTTACGTAGAGTATAACTATGATGCTTGGATTGCTCTCGGTGGCCCTCCTTAATAGGTGTGCAATCGGAGCATAATTAAGCCAAAGTCGTACACAATAAAACCGCAAGAGACGGCGTAAGTCGTCTTCCCTTTTTATTTTTTTGTTTATGTTAATTCACGAAGTTGTAGCAGGGTTTGTTATAGTGAGGAAATTTCGGAAATTACGACTTATTGTTCTTCCCTTTATTTATTAGCTGTTTTGCAATCTCTAAGTCTTTGGTGGTATTGATGTTTAGAGTTACTTCTGTTTCTTGAGTGATTATGGCGGCGGTTTCTGTTTTACCTTCGCCTAAGATTTTGGTGCCATTTATTATGTTGATGCCTGATACGGCATACCAGACGCCTTGGTATTCATCAGTGGAGGATATGGAGAGTCCTAGTTGTTGTCGTTTTTCGATGGGTACAAATACTGCTAAAAAGTCTTTGCAGCATCCTTCAAATTCCAAGATAATTCTGTCTAGTATTTCTCCTGTTATGGCTGGAACGTCTGAGGGCATAGTTAGAACTGGACCGTTCCAGCCTAGTTTAGTTATTGCTTGTTTTAGGTCATCGTGGTAGCCTTTGGCGTTGGTGTGTACAATCTTCCAATTCATGTTTTGGCAGTGTTGTTCAGTTTTGGGCGTGTTGCTACTTGTAATAACATAAAATTCAGATATTTTTTGCGATGCCAAGACCGCATCGATAACCCAATCAATCAGAGGTTTACCTAGAAAGGGTAGCATTGGTTTCTCGGTGGGCAGTCCCATGCGGCTTCCTTTGCCGCCCGCCATAATCAGTGCTGGAATACTCAAACAGTCATCACCATTAATAGTAGTGCAAACAAAATTAGTATTGCGGCTCTTGTAGTTTCATTAGTTGCTCCTATCATATCTCCACTGACACCGCCAAACACCTGATTTGACACTCTACTCATAACAAACGCTATGGGAACACTGATAAACATTAAGCCCATTGCCATTAATCCTATTGTGGCATATCCGGTGAAGTAGAATATTGGGTAGATGATTATGGCTGAGAGTAGATATGCTATGGCGTTTTGGGGTTTTTTGGCTTTGGATAGAAAGATTGAGCCTAGGCCTTTGTGTGAGGGTTTGCCTATCCAGACAATTGTTACCATGGCAAGTTTAGCTGAAACCTCCGCAAGAATGATCGCCGAGAAAGCAAACAGCGGATTAATCAAAAACAAACCTACAACTGCGGCGCACTCTACAGCGAAAGCTAAAACTGCGCCTGCGTAGCTTACTGTCCAGGCATGGGCTTTCATTTTGCGGTCATGGAGATTGCGCAGACCCAAAGCATTACCTAAATCAATTAGACCATCGAAGTGTTGTAGTCCTGTGAGGACAAGAAGAAATGCTATGGTCATGGCCGCTGGTATGATCGCACCCAAAAATGATGGTAGAGCCACATAGGTACCGGCTAAGTTTAGTAGCAGGATGGTGATGTTGCTTGAGAGTAGGTGGTATAGGCTGCCTAGGAGGCCGATAAAGCCGCCGACTACTGGAAATAGCCACATGTTGGCTGCTGTTGTGAAGATAAAGTCTTCTTTTCCTCCCAATGGGATGATTGTGAGAAAAGACAGCAGGTCTTTGAAAACTTTTCCAGCCCTCAGAGGTGACATAACTTACAACTTATTTAAATAGAATATAGGCTTTATTGTTGGGTTTAGGGGTTAATGTGGAAGAGAAAAAGGTCCTAGTTACCGGTGGAGCGGGCTTCATAGGCTATCACCTGTGCAAAAAACTCTCAACCATAACTGATAATCTAACTATATACGATGATCTGTCCAGCGGGAAAATAGAGAATGTCAACGATGTTCTCTCCGCAAAGTTTGTGCAGGGCGACATATTAGATCTTAAGGCTCTCTTTGGTTTGCCGCGGCAGGATTTGATTTATCATTTGGCTGCGCAGGTTGTGGTGCCCTACTCTATGGAGAACCCATTGATTGACTTTGAAACTAATGCTAAGGGTACGCTTTGTGTGCTTGAAAAGGCTCGAAAAGATGATGCCAAGGTTGTGTTTGCCTCAAGTGCAGCCGTTTATGGCAACCCAACGGTGTTTCCAACACCTGAGAGCTATGGGTTTCATCCCTTTTCCTGCTATGGATTGTCCAAAGTTGTGGGCGAACAATACTGCCACATGTACCGCGAACAATATGGTCTAGATATTGTCATTACCCGGTTTGCTAATGTGTATGGACTGCGTTGCCATGGAGTTATTCATGACTTTTTGGACAAACTAGCCAAAAACCCTGACAAACTCGAAATCATCGGCACCGGCAAACAGGCCCGAGACTTTGTGCATGTTTCTGATTTGGTGGAGGCTCTCCTAACGGTTGGTGCCAGCGATCAATTCAATGCTGAAACCTACAATTTAGGCTTCGGCAAAACAACCAGTATTCTCGAGTTGGCTGATCTTATGCTGGGTATTCTTGGGCTTACTAATCGAACTGTTGTCACTACTACTAATCAGTCTTGGCAGGGTGATGTAACCAAGATCTGGTTTGATATAAGCAAAGCCAAAAAAGCGCTCAATTGGACTCCCAAGGTTAGCTTGGAGGACAGTATTCGTGAAGTTATCGCTGATAGGAAAATCAGACTATGAGCAACTCACCACTTAAGGGTCTAGTTGCGCTGTTGCGTCTTCCCTATTGGTTAATGACGGGTGGTCTTTCGCTTCTAACTGCGTTTGCGATTCTAAAAGATCCCCTGAGCATGAGTATACAAACGGCTCTTTTGATTTTCTTCTCTATGGCCTGTATCACCTCTGCGGGGTTTGCTATAAATGATTATTTTGACCGCGAAAGCGACGCAGTCATCAAACCCAAACGCCCCATACCCGCAGGCAATCTAACCCTAAAACAAGTAGTAGCCATATCTAGCATACTCTTTGTGTTAGGTCTGAGTCTTACTTACTGGTTGCCGCCTCTTAGCTTTGTGATATTGGTTATTGATTCACTGGTTTTGATACTCTACTCATATTTGGTGAAGAAAAAATCTGGATTTTTTGCAAACATTGTGGTGGGCATTCTAACCGGCACCGCTTTTATGTATGGCCAAGCCGCAATCTCGGGCACCATAACAATGATCTCACTAGCATTATACCCCATTGCGTTTGGTACCATAGGTGGCAACGTTTTGCGTGATGTGCTAAGTGTGGAGGGCGACACAAAAGTCGGCTATCCAACGTTGCCCCAAAAGGTTGGTAACTATAACGCTGCCAAAGCCGGTGCCATATTTTTCCTCCTAACCGGCATACTTGCACCCCTGCCCGCATTGCCCCTGTTTGCAGACCACTTTACAATCTACTACCTGCCCCTCATCCTAACCTGGAGCGTATTGCTAATCTACTCCTCTATCCGCCTCTTCATATCCGGCTCCACCGTACAAAATGTACGTAAATATGAACGCATCGTCACCATGTCTATGATGTTGCTCCCCCTTGCTCTTATCGTTGAAGCTATAGTTGGATGGTTAATATGAGCCAAACCAAAAGCATCTGCCCCGAGTGCCAAAAAAAAATAGACGCAAAACTCAGTAACCAAAACGGTAAAATCCAAATCAACAAACAATGCCCCAACCACGGCAACTTCCAAGCCACACACTGGCAAAGTCCCCCCATCTTTAATCACATGAGCAAATACGACCACTTCCAATACCTAGGCGACCTAAATGCACCCAAAAACCCCGAAGGATGCCCCTACGTATGTGAAACCTGCAAAAACCACGCCTCAGGCACCGTTATAGGTGTCATCGACGTAACTAAGCGATGCAACTTTCGATGCGCTGTTTGCTTCTCAACTTTTCCCGGCCAAGAAACAACCGACTACGAACCCACAAAAGAAGCTCTCATCGACATGCTCGAATTCGCCGCCAAAGCCAACCCCAAACCCCCCGCCATACTCTTTAGCGGCGGCGAACCCCTCGAAAGAGAAGACATGCCCGAGATCATCGCAGCCGCACACAAACTAAAATTCATGACCATTCTAGCAACCAACGGCACCCACCTAGTCACTGACCCCGGCTTAGCTAAACGCCTAAAAGACAGCGGCCTAAACATCGTCTACCTCTCCTTTGATAGCTTCCACGAAGAATTCAACAAAAAAATCCGCGGCCTCCCCCTGGTAGATCTAAAACTAAAAACAATTGATGTTTGCCGCAAATACGACATGGAAATCATCCTAGTCAACACTCTTATGAAGAGCCTAAACGACAAAGAAGTCGGCGACATGATCCGCTTCGCCGCCAAACACACCGACATCATCCGCGGACTAATCTTCCAACCCATCGCATTCACCGGCCGCGCAACTGAGAACCCCTTCAGAGAAAACTTTCGCGAATGGAGCTTTGCTGAAGACGTAGAAAAACAAACAAACGGAGAAATCCAAACCACCGACCTATTTCCCATGTCGGTCATGACCTCCCCAATTAAAATCATGCGCAAATTCATGCAAAAACCCTGGCCCCTCTTTAGTTGCAGCCCCCAATGCGGCATCGTCAACTGGATCTACGTCTCACCCAGCACAGGCAAAATGTACCCCATTAACCGATTTGTCAACTTTGACCGCTTCTTCAACACCATCCGCAAAACCGCCGAAACCGCCGAAACCAAAAACCGCTTCCAACTCCTCACCTCCCTATTTATGGGCGCCATGATATCGATGAACATGATGCTTGTCACCAAAGAAGTCGGAACCTTCACCCTCATCAAAAGCATCCTACAAATGCACATCTCACCCTCCTACCAATCCCTAGGCAAAATCCGCCGACGCATCTTCCTACTAGGCTGTATGGCATTTATGGACAGCTACAACTTTGATGTCAACCGCGTCCGCCGATGCGTAGTCCACTACATCACCCCCGACAAAAAAATCATACCCTTCTGCGCCTACAACAACGTACACCGCGTCGCCATAGAAAACGAATACGCCGACAGACAAAAACCCCCCACACCCCAACAAACACCCCTAAACGAACCCAAAGTTGAACTCACCATTCCCCAAACTCACCGCCTGCGAAAAAAACAAATACCAGCCCAATAAAAACCTGACTAAATCTCCCTGATTGCCTCATTTATGAAGGCACAAATAGCAGAAGAGTAGCAACTCTTCTCTTTATTCATAATTGTTATTTGACTTGTATGTTTAGAACGCAATAGTTTTGGGTAAACACATACTCTGAGCCTGTGTCACGCCATAGCTCAAAAACTATTGCATAGTTGCCCGGTGTGTCCTCAGTGATTGTTACTAGGTTTTGGTGTGTTTCACCGGGTGATAGGCTGAATCTATAGGTGTCAACGGGGTCAACTTCGATGCCGTTTGGTATGCTGGCGGGCAGGTTTTTTGCAATTTTGGTTTGTATCATATAGTTTTGATCGGTGTTCATGTGATTTTCAACATTGACATAGACACTAAATTCGCTGGATTGACTGGTTAGAATAACCTCAGGATAATTGAGCGCTTGTTTTTGATTGTCTAGGAGGCTTATGGTGTTGTATTCTTCGGGGGCATGATTACCCAAGATGTAGTAGCCTGCAACCACTGCGGCAACAATAACTAGAGCTAAGAAAACCGCTATGACGTAGCCTTTTTCTTCATCCAAAACGTTTCTGATTTCGAATAGTTTCCGCATCTAGTACCCCCTTAAAGATGGTGCTAAATATTTCAATTCCAGATTTGAATCTGCGCAGTTTGGGTTTGCCATATCGGCGTATTTTGTATGTAGTGGGAACTTCAACCATGCTAAAGCCTTCTTTGGCAAACTGGATAAGCATCTCTGTGGCAAAGGCCATGTCGCCTTCTTTGAGCTCCACCTTGTCTATGGCTTCATGGGATATGGCTCGAAATCCCGATTGGGTGTCGCTTAGAAATTGTCTATAGACAAAGTCGTAGACAAAGGTTATGACTTTGTTACCGATGAAATTCATCAAACCCATAGCCTTGTTAGGATCATACATACGAGTAGCTAACACCATATCAGCATCGGTTTCAACCATTTTAGCTATCATACGATTGATATGGCGAACTTCATAGGTGCCATCACCATCAACCATGATGATGATGTTACCTTTCGCGTTTTTCATCCCTGTTAGAAGCGCTAAACCATAGCCGCGCCGGGGCTCAACAATTAAGCGACAATAACCAAGGCTTTTGACGATCTCTTTGGTGCCATCAGTAGAGTTACCATCAACGATAATGATTTCGTTGGGATAAATCAAACTCTTCTGAATGGTTTCTATGGCTTCCAAGATGTTTCCGGCTTCGTTGAGTGTTGGGATAACAACCGAGACCAGTTCAACTTTAGTCGTCATTGGCTACCACATGTATTAGAGGGCTATATTGTTTTGCCTCGGCGGTTAAATAAGTTCTTCGTATATTTCAAGTAATTGCTTGACGTTTGCTTCCCAACTGAAGCGCTCTTCCACCCTTGCGCGCAACTCAAATGTTTGAGAACCAAACTCCACCTTGGCAAACTCTAAAACTGCCTCAGCAAGATGCTCGGGTTGATTGGGTGGCACTAATTTACCAAACTCTGCTACTGGAACCTCTCCTATACCCCCCACATTAGTCGCTATAACCGGCAAACCACAGGCCATAGCCTCCAGTGCCACAAGGGGCAATCCCTCCCCTGATTTGGAGGGCAAAACAAACAGATCCGCCAAATTATAATACCCCGCCAAATCCCCATCACTGACAAACCCCGCCAACCTAAAATTAGCGGCAATTCCACGCTGTTTGGCCTGCTGACGCACACTCTCCAAATCAGGCCCCTTACCTGCAACCAAAAACACAATCTTTGGATTCGCCCTAACCGCAATGCTTGCGCAGTCAAGTAAGGTGTCTACACCGTTTTTATATACCAGCCGCCTAACCGTCAAAACAATCACCGCATCTTTTGGGAGGCCTAGTTTTTGGCGGAGTGCTGTTTTTTGTTCAGGTTGGGGTCGAAATCTAACCAAGTCTACCCCGTTGTAGATGACTCTGATCTTGTTGGGGTTAGCACCTAAGCGAAGAACATAGTTTTTGGTGGCGTTACTTATGGTTATAATTTTGTCTGCGGTGTTTAGGTTCTGTTTTCCCACCGCCAAGTCGTTGACTAATTCAACTTGATTAAAAAAATTGTTATAATCGATAAAGGTATTGTGCTGGGTTAACACAAAGGGCTTGCCATAAAACTTGGCCAATTTACCTGCAAGAAGAGAGGTCAAATAGGGGTGACCATGAGCATGAACGATTTGAGCATGTTTTATAGCTTTGGTAAATGTGGGCAGGCTGGGGATGGTTGGAATCGAGTAAGGAATGCCTAAGCGAAACCCCGTATTGAGCGATTCATAACAATCCACCGGCACCCCATCTACTTGGTAGTGTTTAGGTGTTTGAATACGATTAGTCACTACCCTTGGCGCATAATTTTTATGTAAAAGACGTTTGCTTTGTTCGTTTACCACTTTCTCAATGCCGCCAACATGAGGTAGAAACGTGTGGGTTACAATACAGAGACGCGATTTAACCATCCGAGCCAACAGTAACCCACACAGCCGGCACGGTATTAAAATTTACGCCACTAGACTGTTGGCCCAGTATCTTTGAGTGCCTTGGTATAAACATTTGAGGATGCTCCCGCAACCAAAGCACCAATCGCATCATTGGTCAGTGGCGGTAGCTCCCGCAAAATCCCAGGCTTAGCTTGATCAAAGCGTACAAACTCAAACATACCCCGCGAACCACCAATGTAGGTCGCTATGGCTATCCCAATCAGCTCATCAGCAACAAGCCCCGGCTTACCCATAAACCGCTCAATGGTTAAACCTGGGATTCGACCATTTTGAGCTTCTTCTTGAGCATGAAAAGCCGCAACAATAAGCGTAGAGATATTGACATCTTGGAGTATATCGAGAAATTCCTCTCTTAACAGCTCGGTGGCTTTCTGTACCGTTTCAATACCGGGATGGGGCACATACATCTCAAGTGCACTATCAATTAGACTTTGAAGACTAATTCCACGCTCCTCAAGATAGGTCAGCAAAGCTGGACTTTGATCCTTCATAACAATCAACTGGGTTTTAGTGGCTGATGAGTGCTTTAAGGCTTTTGAGCGTTTAGGCTTGGCTGCTATGTGGCTGTAAGTAGTGGTTAGCTTTATGTTTTCATGGAAATGTCTATATGTCACCGTGAGACAGAACTATCTTCAGTAACTATAGGCTATATAGGCGGGTATGGAATGCAATTAAACGTAACGACTGATTACGGTATAAGAGTTGTATTGTATTTAGCAAATAAAAATGGTGTAGCAAGTAGTAATGAGATTTGCATGGAGATGGGGATACCCTGTACCTATATGCACAAAATCGCCCGAACCTTGAAAAATGCTGGGATAATACGTGAAATACGCGGTTCAACTGGTGGGTTTGTGCTACAAAAAGATCCTGATAATCTATCCATATTACATATCGTGTCTGCTTTTGAAAAGACGATGAATATAAATCGGTGTATGGAAGAGGATAAATTTTGTAGCCGAGACGCCGTGCCTTTCTGTCCCGTTCGTGACCTCTATGTTGAAGCACAAGCCGAATTTCATAACAAGTTGAATGTGAAAATATCGCATTTTCTAAAACAATCCTGAGTCAACTGTGTAAAGCATCCACTTCATGATCTAAATCAATCGATTTCACAGTAAACGTGAATGTTTCAATATGGTTGAGGTATCTGTTGCTATTTTGGAAAGTGTAAACTTGGCATAACGTTCTTGATTTCTGTGTCGCGATAGTTGATTATGCTGGTTAGTGTCCAAATGTTGGCTGGATGGACTGTTGTCTGTTTTGTTATTTGAAACTTAGTGGAATAGTTGTCGTTATTAGTTGATGGAGTCGTGTTCTATCATTCGAGAGTTAGCATGCAGCTATGTTGTGTTAATAGTCTTATGACGTAATTCTTATAAATGTCCTCCTTGGTAGGTATTGTATACTGTTGTGGTTAAATGTATGACCAAAGTAAGACCTAGCCTAAATTTTAACTTGAAACGCTACCGAAAAAACACCTTTTTATCCCTCCTCTCTTTAATGTTTGTGGCATTGTTGCTCTCTTCTCCAATCATATCTGTTGTACGCGGAGAAACATACGCCATAATCTATACTTTTGATATGGGCGGAACCAACCCAATTAGCAACCCTGCCACATACAACAATGCTTATGACACCCTCATAGCTGATGCATATGATCCAGTTTACGAATTCATGGGCTGGGCCATCACATACTGGATCAATGGCACACAAGTGCTTGAACCACAGCGAGATCTTGTTATTTCTGCGGGTACAATTGGCCTTATTGAGTTAACTGCAATCTTTGACACTTCACCTAGAGGCTTTCCTATCACATATGAGTTAAATGGGGGAGTTAATCATCCTCTTAATAGAGAAAAATATTTTGGGGATAACGAGTATTTCCCGATTGTAATTTCAGCCCCTTATAGATTAGGCTACGAGTTCGCGGGATGGACTGCAATATATTCCGATGGAACTTTGCCTGTGACTACTCCAACAACTTCTCTTAGTATTGTTGATGGTACTACTGGCGCAATTACCCTAACTGCTACTTGGAACGGCCCAATCAACTACAACATTAACTATGCCGATAGCGGCGGTCACTCTGGGCCCTCCTCCTATAATGTGGAAATTTTGCCTCTTGATGTCGGTATCCCATCTAGACCTGGGCATGTTTTTCTGTATTGGATGGCTATTTGCGCTAATGGCAGCTGGAAACAGATGCCTGGATCCGTCATCTCTACTGGCACCACCGGCGATATTACTCTGCGTGCAATGTGGGACCCGCCAAACACTGCCGATTATGTAATACACTACTACTTGACTGGCACGACCGCCTCAGTAGCTCCCAGTGTGACAAAATTTGACATAATAGCTTCCACTGTAACTGAATACGCACCGCCTATTGCTGGCTATACCATTGTAGGCCCAACTTCCAAGTCTGCAGTGCTAAATTTAACTAATAATGAATTCATTTTCTACTATACTCCTGAAAACATTGCGATAAATTATGGTTTAACATATAATGGAAACGGCCATACAAGCGGCAGTGTACCTGTAGATGCTGCCAGTCCGTATGCATCAGGCAGTTTAGTGCAGGTGCTTGGCCAAGGTAATCTAGTTAGAACTGGACATGTTTTTCTTGGCTGGGCTCTAAATTCTTATGCAGTTACACCAATTTACGTCGAGGGCTCAACTTTTACCATTCTAAGTGATACCACTCTGTT
The DNA here is from genome assembly GCF_009778815.1 of Candidatus Bathycorpusculum sp. NCBI lineage: Archaea > Thermoproteati > Candidatus Bathyarchaeota > Bathyarchaeia (SeqCode) > Bathyarchaeales (SeqCode) > Candidatus Bathycorpusculaceae > Candidatus Bathycorpusculum > Candidatus Bathycorpusculum sp. The sequence goes on along the minus strand of NZ_WRFL01000047.1, from coordinate 3,159 downwards.
TGCAGTGTGGGAACAAACTCTATATACCGTAACCTACCAGCCTGGGGCACATGGCATCTTTGCTGAGCAAGTAACGGATAATCTTGCTTATGGTGACCCAACTCCTGTCTCACCTCCGGTAACCGCTGAAGACGGCTGGAGATTTACCAGCTGGTTGCCAACACAAAGTGCAACAGTAACCGGTAATGCTGTATATGTGGCTCAATGGGAAATAATTCCCAAACTTGAACCAGACCTGTTTGTGGTACGGTTTGTAGATTGGAACGATACTCTTCTAAAAGAAGAAACTGTTGAATATGGCCACTCGGCAACTGCCCCTGATAATCCATCTAGATCCGGCTATACTTTTATCGGCTGGTCCCCTGCCTTTAACAATATAGTCTCTGACCTCACCGTCAGAGCCCAATACATACAAAATGATGACGGTAACGGCGGTGGCAGCAGCGGCAGTAGCGATAATAAAGATGATGGTGGTTATAGCCGTTTACCAAACAGACCTTACAGCTCTGTCCCTGTTCAAAAAGTACCGCCTTCAAATGACTCTGAGCCTAAAGATGATCCTGATGATGTCCCAACGCCTTCTCCTGAACCAGAAGAACCCTTGGCCACTTGGGCACTTGCGAACTTGGTGTTCAGCATAATTGGTCTCATAGCCCTTCTTGTCGTTATCTGTGTCTTGCTACAAAAAAGACAGAAACAAACCCAGAAAAAAGCAATTAGCAAAGTGTGTTTGTTTACAGCATTTATCTTGGGTATTGCAGGTATCTTGGTGTTCTTTTTAACCCAAGATTTGTCTCTCCAAATGGGGACTGTGGATAGCTGGACCATCGTAAATGCCGCTCTTTTTGTGTCAGAAATCCTAACCCTGATCTTCTTCTACCTAAGCATACAAAAAGACGCAAACCGACAAAAAAGCAAAACCTCCGCATCTTCCCATCTTCAGTCACCCAAAAACTAACCTTTCACTCATGTTTGGCTGTTTGTTTAAACAGTCAAATTGATTTGCCGCTCAACCACGTCTAAAAATGGTGAACTAGGCGCCTGCTTCTTTTTTCTTTAGCGTATTTTCTCAGACTGCTGTATCATTGTTTTTCCCTAAAGATATATAACTTGCTTAGTAGGTTATAGTTCACGTCTTAAAATGAGTGACTGAATGTGATTAACATGAAATATACATTGTTTGACCTAAAATCTTCAAAAATGAAAAAAATTTTACTCTTACCATTAGTGGCGGCCTTACTCTTAGTGCTGTTTTTCCCTATCCAAGCAAGTACCGCTGCCCCTATCACAGACACACCAACAGGTGTCACCGGCAGAATTCTCCCAGCAAATATGGCTGGTGATACCTCTGATTGGATAGAAATCGCCCAAAACGGTGACTTTTCACTGATCGTACGCAAAAACTACCTCAATTGGTACTCCCAAGCATCCCGCTACAATGACCCAGCATGGCAATACACCAACTTTGGTGCAACAAATAATTATCTAAACTCCAATGTCCGCAACATTATCAACAATTGGTTTAACGGACGCGCCTTTAGTGCAGCAGATAATCTACCCGCAGACGCCAGATTACGCGATTACACAATGCAAAATACCGCAAAAAATGCCCTTGGAACTTGCTGTAACCCCTCAACATCACTAACAAACGGACTAAGCAAACCAACCATTTACCAAGTCGGTGTGGGTGATGACATTGCTTTCGCATTAAGCTACAGCGAAGCAGCAAACTTTTGCTCTAAACTATACTTTATGCGAAACATGTATGAATCCAACCAAAAAAGCTCCACCCTCGCAGTAACAAACTATGACAAAATCAACTTCCCCTCCGGACGCGGCTATGGAATGTGGCTACGCTCTACAGGGGACCTCTCATTCACAGCCGGCGCAATGGACCACCGCTATGGCGCAACCCTTTCTGGACGTGTTTTCCAATACAACTTGAGCCCCGCAGGCGTCTACGACGAATATGGACTTGTTTATCCAGCTCTATGGGTAAACTCTGCTATATTTGAAACTGCACCCACCTCCTATAGCATCAGCTATGTGTTAAATGGCGGCGTTAATGCCCCTGATAATCCAACTTCATATAATGTGACTGCGCTTCCCCTTAGCATTGCTGCTCCCACTAAGTCAGGTTATGCATTTTTGAATTGGCGTGCCGCTTTTGCTAATGGTACCGAGTTTGTTTTGCAAAACGGAGTTATTCCTGCCGGTACTGCAGGCAATCTTACTCTAACTGCGACTTGGTCTGTTGTTCAGTACAACATTTCCTATGTGCTGCAGGGCGGTACTAACGCTCCTACTAACCCGGTTACATACAATGTGGAGAATGCTCATCTGCTTAGTGTAGCTAATGCAACTATGTTGGGTTATACTTTTTTGCGTTGGATGGTGAGATGTGAAAATGGTACAATGTTTACATTGACTGCTTCTGGTATCCCTGCTGGTACTTATGGTAATCTTACATTGGTTGCCGTTTGGGACCCTGTTCCAATTTTGTACTCTATTACCTACGATTTGGATGGCGGTATTAATGCTGCTGGGAATCCTGTTGAGTATGCGGTAACAAGTAATTTCCCAATTATCATCAATAACCCTTCTAAGGCGGGTTATTCATTTTTGGGTTGGATTGCAATTTATTCTAATGGCACAGTGTCTTCTTTGTCGCCCTCCTATAGCATTCCTGCTGGTAGTGCATGTAATGTCCTTTTGCGCGCCGTTTGGAGTCCAAGTGTCCAATCATACAGTATTAGTTATGTGTTAAATGGAGGTGTCAATGTTGCTGCTAATCCTGTTTCCTATAGTGTGAGCAATCTGCCTCTTAGTATTGCTGATCCGTCCATGCAGGGCTATGTGTTTTCATATTGGATTATGAGCTGTGCTGATGGGTCTTTGATTGTTTTACAGAATGGAATTATTCCTGCTGGTACTGTTGGCGATGTTACTTTGACTGCAGTTTGGACTGCTACTCCGTCGTATTCTATTGAGTACTCTCTAAATGGTGGTGTTAATGCTGCTGGTAATCCCGTTTCATATACTGCTTTGACCGCATTATAAATAAGTGTTGATTGTATATGTTAACACGTGCTTAGTTATGAATAAAAAGTACAGTGTTAACTTGACCAAAGATGAGCGTTGGATAATTTTTGAGACAAT
>NZ_WRFL01000046.1:0-20861 GCF_009778815.1 Candidatus Bathycorpusculum sp. | reverse complement strand
TGTCGGTTTGGGCGGCAGATCGAAATGGTTCGGGTAAGCAGATAGATTGGCATTTTACCACAAAACAAGCAAGAGGTAAACTAAAACATCTATATCCTAACTTATAATGCGGTCAAAGCAGTACTGTAAAGTTGTGTATTGTTAGTATTGTTGTTGGTGTTGTTGTTTGGTTAGTTGTGTTTTTGGTTTGGGTTAGTGTGTTTGGTGAGAGAAAAGTTTAAGGGTAAATGTTTGTTTTAGGTTGCAAGTATTCTTACTTTGAGGTTTGTGGTTTGAGCACCAAAATGGAATCGATCGAGGAACGTAAAGCAGAAGTCCTCATTAAACTCCGAAAGTACAAGCTTGTTGAGAAGGAAAAGTTTGAAGGCGCATATGCCTATATAATTGATATTCCGCAGGATAAAGAACGTGCTATTGTCTGGTGCATTCTTGGTGAAGCCACTGTAGGCATAGCTGCTATGAATACTCTCTACAAGATTATGAAGGAAAAAGAGCTTGAACGTGCTATTGTAATCACTGAGGGACGCTATACTCATGCTGTAAAGTTGGGTGCAAAGAAGAAAAATGTAGAGTTGTTACCAAAGTCGTTCCCGGTTTTTGATATATTTGAGCATGCTTTGGTTCCGTTCCATGAGATTCTTAGTGAAAAAGAAAAGAATCAGTTGCTTGCCCAGTTTAAGGTGCAGCCCTATCAGATGCCACAAATACGCTCCGGTGATCCGGCTGTTAAAGCAATTGGTGCTCAGCCTGGTCATGTGCTTAGAATCACTCGCAAAAGCACCACCGCTGGCGAACACGTAACCTATAGATATGTAGTTGAATAATCAACTCATTCTATTTTTCAACTAATCAACTCATTCTATTTTTCAACTAAACATATCTTAGCAAAAGCGGGTCGGAAAACCTAATCTAAAATAAATTGAGCCTGAGGCTGACATAGTTTGGGCTAAACGCAGGGGTTAGTGTTGTGTTTTGATCCAACTGTGTCGCTGGCGCTGGTGCTGTTGTGTAGCAGGTGTTTTTTTGGTTAGAGTTTCATGATTTGTGCGTGTGGTATGCCCTCGATTTTGATCACGGCATCTGGGTGTACATGTTTTGCTACTATGGCTTTTTCTACACAGGTTTTGCCTACTAAATTTACGATGGTAGCGTTTGAGATTAAATCTATGGCTTCCTCAACTGTAGTTTTTCTGCCTTTGTAGAACTCGTCTTTTATGTGAAAAACGATTTTGCCTTCTTTTAGTGTTTTGCCTAATAAATCGCAGTCGCAGATTGCTAAAATAGTGTTGTTACCAACTTTTTTGACGTTTAAATATACGTCCACGGGTATTCTCTCATCATCATTATAGTTGCTTTATTGATGATTTTGCGCCGCAGGCGTTGCAGGTTAGAAAGGTGAGGCGTTTTTCTTTCACGAGTTTTGTGTCGGGTCGTTTACATACAGGACAGACGACATAGCCTTCTAGGTAGCGTTGGAGCAGGCGTTCAAAACTGTCTGCTCGGAATTTGCCTTGAAAGATGGCGCGGGAATCATGAAAAGTGGCCGCAGTTGCCATTTCGCGGGTGAGGAATTTTATGACGTGCTGGGGGTCGCGGTCTAGTGCATCAGCTATGTCTTTAAAGTTAGCAATTATGGTGCGCATGCCTATGGTTTGAATCATTATTCGGGGGAGCTCTAAGCGTTCTTTTTTTGCTTGAACTTCTGGCATTTGTTGGCAGGCGCGGTTTAGCAGATCGTCATAGTTAAAGGACATATTTCCACTTCACCTAATGAAGGTAGTTGCATCTATATAAAATTATAATTTGGGTTTGGGTTTCTGTGTGTTTGGGCCGGGTTTTATTTTTTTTCTAGGTGAGGGGTGGTTGTATATTTTGTGTTGTGGATGTTAATTTAGTGCTAAAAATACGGTAGGTTTATTTTGCTCGGAAAAATCGCTATTAATATAAATTCGGAAGCCCTTTGTAGGTGGATAACTTCCGTTCAGAAGGCTACGGCTTGACAGATAATCAAACACCCAGTCAAATTTCAAACATCAACATCCAGATTGACAAGTTGAAACAGCAGATCCACGAGAATAGCGAGCAGATCAAAAAATTCATAGAGAAACGTGATCAGCTCCATGAAAAAGTGCGCAAATCTCGGGATGAGATAAATCAGCTTAAGGTTGAGCGGGACGCTCTAAATGTGCGTGTTAGGGAGTTAAAACAGCAAAGAGATGCTGTTAGGGTTAATGTCAATCCGATCATGGATGAAGTCAAGGCACTCAATGATAAAATTGATACCCTTAAAAAGAATCTGCCTCGCATTAATCGACGCGAGATTCAACAGGAACTCGACGCGATTGAGTGGAAAATTTCTACCACCTCACTTGATTTACAAGAAGAACGCCGACTAATTGACAACGTTAAGGAACTAGAGACCCAGCTCATTGGCTATAAGAAAATTGCTATTCAGAATAAAAAAATCAAAGACCTCATTGAGCATCGCAAAACCTTTGATGCCCAAGCAGATGTTTTCCATAAAGAATTAACTGATTTAGCAAAGAAAAGTCAAGATCTCCATGCGGTCTTGATGGAAAAATCCTCAACCATGTGCCGTGAACACTTAGAGGCTGATGGGTTGCATCAAGCCTTCATAAAAGCTAAGGAACAAAATAATCTTATGTATGAACAGATCCGCCAGTTAATCAGCCAAGCAACCGGCATCCGCGTAGCTCTGCGTGATCAATATCATATTCGCCGAAAAGAAGATCAAGATAGACGAAAAGGTGATGATGAGAAACGCAGACTTGAACAGGCTGAACGTGCTGTCAAAGAACAAGCCATAAAAGAGAAAATCGGCACGGAAGCCCGTGAAAAACTCAACCGCGGCGAAAAAGTAAGCTGGGACGAGTTTGCAATGATGCTTGGCGACGACGAGGACACAGAAACACAAGCGTAAACTTAATGTTGAGAGACTGTGTAAGAGCTATCGGTTTCGATGGCTACCTCCCAGCTCAATCCAGACGCGCAAAAGCGTATCCTTGTTTTATGCGTTGATAGAGATGGGGATCTAGAAGTTAAAGCAGGAGTTAAAACTCCGCTTCTTGGCCGAACCGCCAACGTTGACGGTGCCGTTGCTTTAGCACTTAGTGATCCTGAGGAACCCGATGCCAATGCCATGTTTGAAGCTGTTAGACTCTATGACCGCCTGACAAAAGAACAATCAAGCGAAGTTGTAGAGGTTGCAACCGTTTCAGGCTCCGATTTAGGCGGCGTCAACGCCGATAGAAAATTAAGTGCTGAACTTGACAATCTAATGGCAACTTTTCATCCCACCGAGGCTATCTTGGTTTCAGATGGCTACTCTGATGAAGCAGTTATGCCGCTTGTGAGTTGTCGAGTAAAAGTAAACTCGGTACAACGCATCGTTATAAAACACAGCGAATCCATCGAAGAAACCGCCGCAGTCTTTACCAAATATGTAAAACTCTTAGTGGACAACCCCCGCTATTCTCGTGTGGCCCTTGGGTTACCCGGTATTTTGGTTCTTGCGTTTGGCATTCTTTGGGCCATTAATTATTTTTTACCAGATGCCATCTATTGGTATGGCATTATAATTGTAATTGTCGTCGGCGGCTTTTTGTTGCTCAAAGGCTTTGGTGTTGACCGCTCCACCAAAAAATTATACCAATCAGTAAGAGATTACACTCCGCCGCCTATTCCAATCCAAATCTCCAACTATACCATCATTACAGGTATACTATGTGTTGTGGTAAGCCTTTTCCTAGGTGTGGGATCAGTCTCAAGAAGCATGGGTACTATTTTGTCCAATCCCACCTCCTGGCTCCATATTCCAATGGCCGCAAGTTATTTTATTAAAGGTGTTGAAACTTTACTGATTATTGGTGTCTGCATTGTTTTGGCAGGACGAAGTGCACGACTCTACATCGAGCGCGACTCAAGACTGCTTCGCAATAGCGCTTTAATTATAACCTTTGCGTGGTTCTGGTGGATTTTAGATGCCACCGCAGGTCTGCTTGCAAACCTCAACACTGATGGACCACTTGCAAGTTTTGCCAATGCCTTCTTTGCGGACTTTATTTTTGCTGTCATAGTGGGTATTCTCATAGGGATTGCATCGATTTTGTTGATCTATATCGTTAGTCGCTCAACTAAGGGCTTCTTCAAAAAAGGCGGCGACGACGAAACTTGGGGTTCTATTAAAGCCGAAGAAAAGGTTGGTTCTGTTAACGAAAAAGAACTGGCGGGTTCTGTTAAGGGAACATAGTAGGTGTTTGGTTTGGGGGAAGCTTTAATTGACGCCGTCAGGGTTAACCTTTGGTACTCTATGGGTACATATGTTTGGTATGCGAGGTTCATGAGTGCTTAAAAGTGTTCTTTCTGTTCTTGGCGTTTATAAGCTCTATGAGGAGTGGTTATGGCGCCAGGTTAGAGCGGGGGTTCCTCCAGAGCACATAGCTATAATTTTAGATGGTAATCGCCGCTGGGCCTCGGAACAGGCGCTTAATCCTTGGCTGGGTCATAAAAAGGGTGCGGAAACGGTTGAGCAGCTTCTGGATTGGTGTTTAAAGCTCAATGTTAAATTTGTGACGCTATATACGTTTTCCACTGAGAATTTCACCCGCAACTCTGCAGAAATTGAGGAAATCATGCGGATTGCCCAAGAAAAATTCCTCAAACTGCTTACTGATGAGCGGATTCATAAAAATAAGGTACATGTTAAAGTCATCGGCAGAACTAACCTACTGCCTGCAGATCTGCAGAAGCGCATTGCTGATGTGGAACGTGCCACTGCAAATTATACAAATCAGTTTCTAAATTTTGCTTTTGCCTACGGCGGCCGCGCCGAGATTGTTGATGCAGCGCGGGTTATTGCTGAGAAAGTCAAGGCCGGAGAGATAGAACCCGAAGACATCCAAGAGAGTACCTTTGAGAAATACCTCTACACAAGTCATATGGCTAAACAGGAGCCTGATCTTATTATTCGAACCTCAGGTGAGGAGCGGCTGAGTGGTTTTCTTTTGTGGCAATCTGCCTACAGCGAATTGGCGTTTTTAGATGTGTATTGGCCGGATTTTCGATTTATTGATCTGCTTCGTGCCATACGCACTTTCCAAAACCGCAAACGCCGCTATGGCACCTGACTCCTTTTCTCTCGCCTGTGGACAATACCCTATATGTCGCCGGAAGTAACTGTATTACCAGAAACTATACCGCTAACTAAATATCAACAGAACCAGCAACATACACGCCACCACCATTAGTGCCGGCAGTATTACCAGAAACCTCCGCACTATCCATCACACTAAAAGAAGAGTAAGTGACGCTGAGATAAGTGTAATAGTGCGCCTAATGGTGACGGCGGTGGCATCTGGACATACTTCCTGTCTGCATTATTTGTTGATTCGATAGATAGTTCTGATCAAACAATTTTCTCTGGTAACAGTGCTTCTAGATCTACTAGTCGTCTTGCCATGTATAGTCTATGTTGCTCAGTGGGTCCAAGAACAACCTGAATTGTTAACCGTGCAGTTTATCAACTGGTATGATACAACTCTTAAATCTCAAATATTCAATACGATTTCAATGCAACTGCTCCAAATAATCCAATCCGCGAAGGCTATACTTTCACAGGCTGGGACCTAGAATACACCAATATAACCTCAAACCTAACAATCACAGCTCAATACACTATTACCAGTGAACCTCACACTTTGCAAACCTGTGTCTTTGCAAACTTGGTGTTAAGCATAGTGGGTGTTATATTAGCGGCTGTAGCTGTTGTATAGTGTTGTTACGGCAGAAGCGACAAAGAGACAAACGGCAACAAAAACAAGGAGGTCGGCAAGTGTCTGATAATGATTCCGTGGAAACCGAACAATCTGACCAATATCGCAAAGAAGAGTGGCGCTATCAAAATCTATGCCTAATTATAGCCCTTTCTCTAAGCATCCTGAGTGTTGTTTTGTTTTTATTAACTCAGGATATGAGTCTTCCGATGGGTTGGGTAGATACATGGACTATCGTAAACATTGCTATCCTTGCCGTAGAAATCATAAGTCTGGCCTTTGTGTTCAAGAAAAAATCAAATGAACAAGAAGACCAAGACAAGCCCGCCTCTAATGCCACAACCCCGTTTTAATAAACCCACTATTCCCCAATCTCTTTCTTTTTTCAATCAAATATTTGACCTTAACCTGCGCAAATAATAGATTGGTTTTACCCTGTTGGTTGCTACTTATATTCGACGGATTATTTGAAATAGACGTTTGGCTTGTGCTAATGTTTGTTTATTATTTAGGTGGCTTATACTTGGTTTTCTGTTATGTGCAGTAGGTGTTGTTGGTGTTTATGCGCGTTTTTTTGTGCTGACGATGCTTATGACGTCACGGTCTTTTAGGACGGTGTCTTCGCCGATTCTGCGTTTGTCTCTTGCATCGATGGCATAGAGAAAGTTGTCGCCTAGTTCGCTGTGGATTATGTAGGCAAATTGACGGGCTGTGGTGCCTTTGGGTATGAGGTATGTGTCGGGGAGGATGCGTCCGTTGTGGTCTGAGAGATGTTCGGTGTCTTCGACTGGGTAGGCTGTTATCATGTCTAGGAGTTTGAAGTAGACGGTGTTTATGGCTTCTTGTACGCCGCTAGATCCGTTGGGTTTTAGGATTTTTTCTTTGATGCGTTCTAAGGCTTGGATTTGGTTTGCTGAGAGTTTTTCTGGTTGTTTGATGGTGAAGTCTGTGTCGCCTGGTTTGTAGTCGATTAGATTTTTTTCGGCGGCGCGTCTAAGTGCTAGTTCTGCTTCTGCACTTGCGGTGATGACGGGGTAACCGAGTTTTTTTAGGTGTTCTACGTTTGTTTGAGCTTGGGGTAGATCGATTTTGTTGGCGACAATTAGGAGTGGTTTTGATATGCGTCGAAGATTGTCCACAAAGCGGTAGAAGTCTTCTTCGCTCCAGGTGGCGGGTTTGTCTACGTTTAGGCCTGCTTTGCGTATGGCTTCGTTGACGTATTGTTTTTTGATGCCTAGTCCGTTTAGGCGGTCTTCGAGGTGTGGTGCGATGCCTTTTTTGTCTTGTTCGGCGGTGCGTGCGATTCTTGGCCAATCTTTTTTTAGGATTGTAACCATCCACATGGTGATTTCTTTCTCGAGGAATTCTACGTCTTCTATGGGGTCATGTTCGCCGGGTTTGCAGGGTTTGCCTTCTATGTCGGTTCCTCCTGAGGCATCAACGATGTGGACTAGTGCGTCTGCGCGGCGGATCTCATCCAGAAACTGGTTTCCTAGTCCTTTGCCTTCCCAGGCGCCTGGTACAATACCTGCAATGTCGATGAGTTCGACTGGGACTAGGCGGTCTCCATCAAGGCAGAGACTGTTTTTGGGGTTGTCTTGTACTTTGAACTCTGGATGAACACAGGGGGTTCGAACATAGCCCACGCCCCGGTTGGGTTTGATGGTTGTGAAGGGATAATTCGCAATGTCTACTGATGCTAAGGTGGCTGCACAGAAAAACGTGGATTTACCTGTGTTAGGTTTACCCACTACTCCCAATAAACGTGAATAGACTCTTTGCATACACTTTCACTGCTCATATGTGATAGTGATGCTATATTATTTGTGCTTCCCCTTTATTGTCTGCGGCCCTAATCGCTAACCTGTCTGCTATTTTTATCAGTATCATCGCCCTTTTCTTTTTTCTTTCCTGCTGGGTTTAACATGTTGCTGGTGTTGTGGGCTGTTTTTTGTCTGTTATTATGGTTGGTGTTTTTGTTGTTTAGGTTAGTTTTGTTTTATTTCGATGGTTTGTTTTAGTTGTGCTGTGCTGTTGGCTGGGAGGTCTTGTTGGACCATTACGTTTGCTCCGACCCAGGTGTTGGTGCCTACTTTTATGCCGGGCATAAATAGGGTGTTGATTCCGGTTTTAACGTTATCTCCTAGGATGGTGCCGAGTTTGTTTCTGCCGGTGTCTGTGTGTTTGTCTTTTATTTTCATTTTTATGTTGTTTTCATCAAAGCGTAGGTTGGCTGTGATGGTGCCGGCGCCTAAATTGCAGTTCTCTCCTATGATGCTGTCTCCGACGTAGCTGAGGTGTCCTACATGGGTGTTGTCCATGATTATGCTGTTTTTGATCTCCACTGCGTTGCCTACACGGGTTTTTTTGCCCAAGCTTGTGCCGCTTCGGATATAGCAGTTGGGTCCAATGTCTGCTTGTTCATCGATAAAAACTGGGCCCTCAATATAGGCTCCTGAGCGGATGTGTGCTGATGCGGCAACACTGACTGGACCAATTAGATGTGCACCTTCTTCAACGTTGCCCAGTACACAGTGCTCCATACGGTTAAGTGCCCAAAGATTAGCATCTAGCAAATCCCATGGTCGGCCTACATCAAACCAGTCCTCTTTTGTGAGCTCAGCAGCGAGAACCCTTTTGTCTCCTTGTTCTGCGAGTATAGTTATAGCATCTGTGAGTTCTATTTCTCCTCGAATGGAGGGTTTAATCTGGCGGATTTTATCAAAAATCTTTTGATTAAAAACATAAATGCCTGCGTTAGCAAGCTTTGAGGGTGCTTTGTCGGCCTCAGGCTTCTCAACAATACGCTTAACCGCCCCATCGGATGTTTGCTCGATTATACCATAGTTCTCGGGATGATCCACAGTCACAACCCCCATAACCGCTGCGGGGTTGGTGCTTCTAAATTTATCTGCCACCGTTTTAATGGTTTTTTTCCCAAAGAGCAGATCTCCATAGATAAGCACAAACTCTTCATCTCTGATAAAGGGCTCAGCAATGGCAGCCGCGTTACCGGTGCCCAAAAGCTGGGGTTGTCTAACATAGCTTAACTTTAACCCAAACTCTTTCCCATCCCCAAAATAGCTCTCTATGGCCTCCGATCGATAATGCGTTACAAGAACAGTCTCCTCTATTCCCGCATGCTTTAGGGCCTCTAGGCTAAATTGCATCAGAGGTTTTCCTGCAACTTTTAAAAGATGTTTAGGACGAGTCGCAGTTAGAGGCTGCAACCGTTCCCCTGCACCAGCAACAAGAAGAACCGCCTTCAACTAGAACCCCCCTCCATTTGATTAATTAGCTCAACGGCTTTTGTGGGCCGCTCTTTGGTTGCAGCTTTGGATTTACTCTCTGTGGTTAAACAAATACGCAACTCGGAGTAGAATGTACCACCAACCAAACGTCGTCCGCTTCGGTGTTCTAAACCCTGTGTATCGCAGGTTACAACCGCTAATTTGGTCTTGATCTGCGTTGCAGTTGCACAAGTAGCAGTGCTACAAGTTAAAACCGGCGTTAACTCTGTGTTTACTAAGCTGTATACACCTGAGTTGCCAAATAATTTAACCATCAATATTGTTCTCCTTGAAGCTAAGGGTTTGAGTGCTTAAAAAATTAGCGATAACTCACCGATTTGAGAAACCCTGCCACTTGCTCTTTGGTAGGGTGCACACCGTTTGCGTCTAAGAGATAGCAGGCTGAAACCGCGTTTGCCAGCAAAAGCCGACATTTATCTGAGAGTCCGTTGAAATCTGCTAAGATATTGCCTGCATTCCACGCATCACCTGCACCGGTTGCACGCAAAACATCTATCCTAAACGTTGGAACCACCACCTCCTCCTGGTGGCCCCTCAAGCTAGCTGAGAATGTGCTGGTATGCAGATCAATCCGCGCCGAACAATAGTGTGATAGTATACGTGCGGCTTCTAGAGCATAATTAGCGTTGGTATGGTGTTGGGTTTGTTTGTTTTTAAAATCAGCTTCAAGTATGCCTGCATAGGTTATGGCTTCATTTTCGTTTAAACTCAAAATATCAATTTGGTTGCTTTTTAGGACTTTTTCTATCAACTCAGTAATGTTTGCCTTGTTGGGGGTGGGATCTGCGGTGTCATAGTAGGTTTTGCCTCGGCTTTTTTTTGTGTGCCCAAACACGGCCTGCGCCAAAGCTGTGCCATAATTTTTGGTACCGACCCAGTTGAAAAGACACACATAATTTCCATCTGCAATTAGCGCATAGTCTTGTTCATCTAAAGCGCTGGGGCCAAAATCTGCCAAGGCACCCACATCTCTTAGCATAACATTGATTTTCTCGTTTTGTCCTCTAAACTCAAGAGCAGTTGTTATCGATGCTTTTCCCAAGGTTTTAACATGTGATAAATCTATCTTTGTGTTTTTGAAATAATATTTTATGAGCTCCAATCCATATTCACTTGTGCATATGATTGGTGTAACCAATACATCCAACCTTGAGAGCGCAAAGGCCACATTTAGCGCATTACCCCCCCGTTGATCTATCTGAGCAACACCATCAATACTACCTCCCCTGCGCCCTACAACCTGCTCTATAGAACCCGCAAACTCTCCAAATGACCCCTCCAAATCCACAAGACGATCCAAGAAAAAATCCGGCATAACCACAACCCGACAATCGTCTAAATGCTGAGTTTTTTTAAGAAAAACCTGTAGCTCTTGCACATACCCATCTAAAGACATAAATCCGTTCCTATAGATAACCGCCAAAACCCTAAAATAACCTTTTGCCGATGCACTACCAACAAAAAACCAACGGAGAAAAAAATTTGAAATTCAAAGCAGAAGTCACACTCCTAGTTGTCGCCATCGCACTCTTTGCTCTCTCTATGTTCTGCTACTCCTACACCGACACAACACAACCAACCTCAACATCAGCTGGAGCAGGCGCAGAAGTCAAATCATTTACCACCGGTCAACTCTATCCTTTTCGATCTATAGCCATTGTGTTTGTCGGTATAGCCTCCCTATCCATGGTCACCGCATCAATCTCATACTCAAAGAAAACCAAACCCCTCTCACCCCTAAACCCCTAAAACCGGTTACACCCTTATTTATCAAACAACACACCCACCTATATATTACCTGCACTAAACCCGTAGATGCACCTATATTGGCATGCAAGCAGAGACCCCAACAATCAAAACAAGCTATCTGTAGCGAACAATTTTTAAACCCCCCAATATCCACTACATACCATAACGCTGACGGAAGAATAAGCATGAACCAAACAACAAAAATCATCAACCAAGCCAAACAAGAAGGCCGAAAAGCGCTTCTAGAAACCGAATCAAAAACCATCTGTGCTGAATACGGTATTACCGTAAACAAATTTAATTTAGCAACAAACGAGAAAGAAGCCGTTGAACAGGCAGAAAAAATCGGCTACCCCATTGTGCTAAAAATAGTATCCCCCGATATCCTCCACAAATCCGACGCCGGAGGAGTTAAAGTTAACCTAAAAACAGCCGCTGATGTAGAAGCCGCTTACAAAACCATACTTGAAAACGCCAAAAAATACAAAGCAGACGCAAAAATCGTAGGCGTAATCGTACAAGAGATGGCACCTCAGGGAACTGAGGTCATCGTCGGCGCAGTCAAAGACCCCCAGTTTGGCCAAACCGTCATGTTTGGTTTAGGCGGTATCTTTGTCGAATTACTAAAAGACGTCAACTTCCGTGTTGCACCCCTCGCCATTACTGATGCAAAAGAGATGATTACCCAACTCAAAGCCTTCCCACTCCTAAACGGTTACCGAGGCTCCAAACCCGCAGACATCGAAGCACTCGCAGAAATACTATGCAATGTCTCAAAACTAATCTTGGACTATCCCGAGATAAGCGAGCTTGACCTCAACCCAGTCATGGCTTACCCACAAGGCACAAAAACAGTCGACGCAAGAATAATTCTCGAATAAACAACAACAAAAGATATTCTCCCAGAATATCTCTCTACTTTTCTACTTATTTCCAATCAATTTTTGTTGCTAAAAACTGAAAGTAGTCCCTGATGAGTCTATTGGTTACTTCTTTTTGAACAAAACTTTGATAACGTAAAGGTTTAATGCTTGTAATGCTTTTATCTTCAACTTGATTTGTATGCTGTCGCGTTCAGCAGTATCTAAATTGAAAGTAATTTTGATAATTGACTTACTCATCGTAGGTATAGCCATTGGCGCCTACTTTTACCTCCAAGACCAAGGCATCATAACCGGAGCCGCTAAACCTGCCGCTTTTGTATTTACCGATTTAGTGGTCAACCCCCTTGAAGCCTACGTCGGCCAACCCATACAGATCTCAGTAAATGTAACCAACATAGGAGACATCGAGGGCGAAACAACCATTAATCTTGAAATCAACGGCGATCTCAAAGAGTCCCTAAATGTAACTATTGCAGGTGTGAAAACATCCGAGATCGTCGAGTTCACAGTTATCGAACTGTATCCTGGAACCTACAACGTAACCATCGATGAATTATCAGAAACTTTTAAACTAAAAACGGCACCTCCGGAATCAAGCAAAATTGTTCTCTCAAACTTTAAATCAGACCCCTATGAAACCTGGCCTGGTATCCCTGTCGCAGCAACTGCAATTGCCACAAACCCCTCCGCAGAACCTGATATGCTGATTATAACCGCGTATGTTGATGATCGCCTAGTTGAGGTAAAACGTATTGATCTAGATCCAGGCACAAGCATGAATATAGCCTTTAACGTTAGTGCCTCTGAGGAGGGTAAACACAGCGTTAGACTAAACTCCCTTAGTGGTTCATTTATAGTCGTACCCAAGGGTTATCATACTCTAACAATTGTCCGATCCGGTAGTGGTTCTGCTTCATTGCCCTTCACTCTAAACGGTGAAAAACACGGAACCAGCTACACCGCTATTCTACCCGAGGGCCAATATACCGTCTCAGTACCCGATCCCTATGATGTCCGAACAGGAGTGCTGGGCTTCTCAGGTTGGAATGATGGTAGCAAGAGCCCCACCCTAACCTTTACCCTCGATAAACGAACAATACTTATTGCAACCTACTACCTAATCAGCGGATATGCCTCTTGTCCCTCCCTCTATATCTGGAACGGCACTGGCTATAGCTATGTTACCGATGTATCAAACTCTGGCTGGCTAGGCTACATTGGTCACATCGACTCCAACGGTGAGATCATCTTTAGCGGCGGTAACCCCTATGACTACGTCAAACTCGACAAAAACATATTAGCCGCCAAAGACGGATACTTTGACTTAGTTCTCTCTCAACAATGGGACGAACTATACTACCTCGACTCAGCCAGCCTGCTGGTAGTTGATCATCCCATAGGTACTGATGTCTACACCTCCATGACCAACTATCTCAACAAAGGCTCAACTGGTCAAATCTACACCACCGCCACCGGCCAACTCAAATCCCCAATAAGCGCCACCAACGAAAACAACCAAAACGTCCTAGACGCCATTCTATACCAAGACGGCATCTACACCCCAGGTATTAACGGTCTGGCCAGCCCCTCCTGGAACAACATCACCCAAAACCAACTAACCCTAAACCTAGGAAATCTCACTGACGCAACCAACATAAAACTAGTGTTAACCGGTATGGTTGATTGGGGCGAATTTGAAACCTACTACGAATGGATAACACAATTCCAAAACGCCGCCAAAGCAGGACTAATCACCCAAGACACCCAAATAATGCCACCCCCAACCATGGAAATCCTATCCGCTGATGGCACCTGGATAGCTGCACCCCAAGACCGCCAAATCCCTCTGCCAAGTGACTTTAACGCCCGAACCTTCACCGTTGATCTCACAGGGCTCTTCCCCCAAGACACCACCGAATACATCGTGCGCCTCACCAACTTTTGGAACGTAACCTACGACTACATAGGCATCGACACAACCCCCCAACAAGACATAACCCTAACCACCATAAAACCCACAACCGCAACCCTTAGCCAACTCTGGGAAACCCTCTCCCAATCAAGCGGAGCCTTCACCCGATACGGAGACGTAACGGAACTCCTCCAAGAAACAGACGACATGTTTGTTATCGGACGCCAAGGCGACCAAGTCAACCTACAGTTCTGCGCTGAGGATCTTCCCGAACTCGCTGAGGGAATGGAGCGTGACTACTTCTTTGTAGTTGCCTGCTGGTTCAAAGACCCCCCTGACGCATGGGGATATGGGTTTACCTTCACCGTTGATCCTCTGCCATTTCTCAACATGACCGGATTCCCCTACACCAACGCTGAAAGCTACCCCTACGACACAATACACACAGAATACCTAAACAAATACAACACAAGAATCATCCCCTAACCCCTTCTTTCCCCATTTTCACACACAAACAATCAACCCCAGTTGCTTTCTTCTTCACATAAAATTTATAACGCCACACCCCTTCTTTGCATAGGCAATCATTATGAAGTTTGGCTCATTAACCTTCCAACCCCACAAACCCCACGGGTTTGATTTTCATGTTTACCGCGTTAAACCCGAAACCGGGCTACGCCTCCAACCCCAACAAGATATGCACAGCAACATCGCAGTCTTCGCTGACACCCAAACCGGAAAAGACCACCCCGACTGGATCTCCCAATCTTCTCTGGGACCAGCCAAATTCGGCAACAACAACTTTAACCTCTACTGGAGCGTATTGTGCCCCACCCAACCCGACTACCGCGAAGACCAACTCAAATACATCGCCGAAGTCGACCGCCAATCCCAAGGCATCTGGCTAAACAGCCAATACTTTGCTGACCACAGCCACTGCACCTGCCCAAGATGCCGAACCCTCCACCAAAAAAGCGGCCTAAGCTGGATCGAGTGGCGCCGCCAAATAGTCACAAACTTCATCGCCGATGTCCGAGACGTCGTCAAAAAAGACCTCGTATTAAGCATCCAACCCGACCCCGCAAGTTCACTAGAACGCTACGGCGTAGACTTTGACGACTTTTCCAAATACGCCGACAAATTCAACGTAGTCATGTTTAGCAAAAACTATGCCACACCCTGGTACTGGGAAATGATCACCCGCGGCTTCAAAAAACTCCTCAAACAACCCTTCTATGTAAGCCTCTACGTATACGGCCCAGGCGACGCCCCCCAAGACGTACCCACAACCCAAGAACTCCTAACCGTCACTGTCCGATGCGCAAGAGCAGGCGCCGACCATGGCTTTCTCTACCTAACCGATGGCGAAAAAGAAATGACCGACTTCCAAAACTCCATCAAAGAAAAAACAGAGCTATGCACAAAACTACGAACCTACGGCGGACAACCAGTCAGCGAATTCCTCGACTGGGTCACAAACTGGAGCCAAATGACCAAATAACGCTCCATCCGTTACCTTTTTATTTTAACTCCGGCTACCTAGAAGTGAAAGCCGGGAATTTATACGGTTGATTTTATAGCAGATTTAGCTAAAGCCATCATAGCCCTATTTATAATCGTTGACCCATTTGGCAATATACCCATTTTTGTTGGCCTAACCGAAAAAATCCAACCCACCCACCGACGCAGAGTCTACAACGTAGCTATTTTAGTAGGGGTTATTTTGCTTTTGATTTTCGCATTTTTAGGCCAAGAAATCCTAACTATTTTTGGCCTATCCATCTTTAGTTTTGAAATTGCAGGCGGCATATTGTTGCTTATTGTATCGGTGAGAATTCTTAGCTCATCGAAAAGTACGCATGATGAAGATGTTGAATCTCCTGAGAGCCTAGGCGCAGTACCTATTGCCATACCCTTGCTGGTCGGTCCAGGAGCCATCACAACCACCATTTTTAATCTCCAGTCTTATGGAAGTGCAGTAACAATACTAGCCGTGATAGTGGTGCTTGCCATAACTTGGCTAATTCTACGCTATATCAACGCAGTATATCGTGTCTTAGGTAAAACCGGTGCCTTAGTTATAGCCCGAGCCATGGCCCTCCTAATTGCCGCCATAGCCGTACAATACATCCTAAACGGAATGACACACTACCTAACCGCAAGCATCTAACAACCACCCAACCCTTCACGTATTAGCTGTAGCAGGCAAGCGTTTATAATTCTATGATTTGTGCTTCTTTTGTTGTGGTGTCTAGGAGGGCGATTGTGGATTTTTCTGTTAGATATCCACAGAGCTCACCCGGATTAATAACTAGAGTTTTGCCTCTGCGCTTAATGCTATGTACATGACTATGACCATGAACAATAAAATCAAAATAGCCGCTCTCAATTAGCACGCTTAAAAGTTCAGTTTCATCACCATGCAACAACCCGATTCGAAAATCCTCTTGTACTATCTGGGTAAAACGGTCATGCAGGGTGCAGTTTGAGGTTTCACTGAACCGTTTTTCAAGGAGTTCATGATCCCCATCATTGTTACCCAACACCCCAATGAGTGGACAATTAAGCCGCTTAAATTCAGCAATGGTAAACGGCGCCACATAATCACCCGCATGTAGCACCAACGCAACACTTTGACTGTTAAACATCTGCACCGCCTGCCCAATACGCAGTATATTATCATGGGAATCAGAAACTATACCAATCAACATCTTTCTTCCTGTCCTATTACGCAGAATTCAAAAAAAAGTTTTCTAAAGAACTGGTGAAAAACAACAGGTAATCCCTTTATTTGACTTTTCGTCAGCTTTCTCTGTAGTGAGGTTTACTCATTTATTTGTAAATAAAGGTGTAACCACTAAAGGTGAGAAAAAGGAGAAGGGTAGCGATATTGCAGTGTGCTATAGTAGTTTTTTATGCTAAGGTCAAAACGGCGCGTTAAAGTAGTAGTGTTCCGTTGGGTTGGAAACTAGACGCAAAAGCCGCGGGTCTTGGTTCATTGTTTTCGTAAAAGCAGGTCATGCTGAGTATCAGTCCTTGATATGTTTTGTAAGTGTCCCATGTGATGGTTATTTTTATATCCGTTATTTCTGGTGTGGTTCCTGTTTTGTTTTGGTGTTCCTCTACGGTTTGGTCGTAAAACCACTGGAGTCCCAAATCATCAATTTGTTGTAGAGCTTCATCGACTGTTTGTGGTTGGATGTACGCAGGGAACTCAACATTCCACGGTCTAGCGGTTACCTCGTAGGGTCGTCCGCGATCGGCTCTGAAAGAAAAATCAATGGTGGTTGAATGATGATAACGCACTAGAATCTGTCCGCCATCTCTACCTGAGTTGAGAGTATTTAACTCAATATATTTGAGGATATTTTCGCCAGGATATTCTAAAGAGAGTATGCTAAAGGCAGACGTATTTTTTATACCCTGTATTATCTCACCTACGGATGTGTCAAGTATGGTTGAGCGGGAAATAGTGACCTTGGGTTGTGAGGGATTAAAAGTTGGATGATACCCCGCAGTTCGAAGCATGTACACCTCAGATGTTGCAAAAAGTATGGTGAAGATTAACACCCCAGCCAACATATACATAAAAACTCGTCGACTTGTACGTCGATGTAGCCTTATGGATACTGCCCAAAAACAAAGGATAAAAAGCATTAAGCCAAACAATGTTACTTTTATCCAAGAAGCATTAATCACTGCCGCAGAAATCATGACCAAAACGTATAATGCCGCTTTAGGTATATCCTTAGAGGTTAGCTGTCTATTGCCTAATTTCACTTCATTTTACTCCTTTGCCTTGAGAGTGCATATTTGTGTATGTATGGCGCCGTTTTCTAGATTTTTTGATTTTTAACCCTTTTTGATGAATATTTCTTGCCCTTGTTATCTTACCGAGATAACCCGTCCCAATCGGCGTCTTATGTAGGTTCGCTTTGAATTTATACATTTCATTTAGAAAAACGTTTAGTTTCTGGATTGGTTGACTCTTGACTGGTGAAAATTATTTAGCTATTTGGTGTTTTTTTGACAGCGTTTGAGTACCTCTGGTAATTCTGCGAGGCTTTTTATGATCTGATCGGGGCAGATTTCTGTTTCTTTTTGCACTCGTCGCTCGATATAGACTGCCTGCATACCTGCCGTTTTGGCTCCTTCGATGTCTGCGTCAATGGTGTCGCCAACAAAAACCGTTTCCGTCGCTGAAACACCCAACATTTGGAGTGCGCTTTGGAAGATTTCGGGGCTGGGTTTACGTTTATTGATTGATCCTGAAACCACCACTACCTCAAAGAGGTGGTCGATGCCGCTGATTCTGAGGAGTTTGTAGACGCATTCGGGGATGGCAAAATTACTGACTATACCTAGCCGATAGTTTTCATGTAGCACTTTTAGAACGCTTTCGGCGTCTGGGTCTATGCGGACATATTTCATAAATTCCTCATAGAACTCACATGTTGTTTCTGACACAACTGAGCTGGTTGTTGGATAACTATACCCCAAACGTTTCAGCGTGCCTGAAATTCGAACGTTGAAGTGGGGCTCTTCTAAGTTTAGATCGGCCTTTTCATAGAGCTGGGTGCGCTCAGCATTGTAGGCGGCTACAAATTGTTCATAGGACACATCCACGCCTCGCTTACAAAGATAGCGATACATCCGCTGAACCGCAGGCTCATAGAACTCATGATCTCTCTCAATAAGCATCAAAGTATCAAACATATCAAACAAAACAGCTCTAAGGGGTAACATCACTAATCTCACTTGGACACTTGGGTGTATCAGTGTCGTTGGCTAAAACTCTTTTCTGCCGCCGCCAATGTTTTGTAAGCAAATAATACCCTGCACCGGCCAAGAGAAAAGCAATCCCAATCACCCACGCATCAGGCGAGGCAAATAACACAAACCCCAAAAGCATAAGACACGTCCCCAACCCCAGCAACGCCAAAAACCTCTGTTGCACGCTACTGCGCTTAGTTCCCAATTTATAGGCTGAGAGATTAACAATACAGTACGTAAATACCAACGAAAACGTACTCACCGCAACAACCCGCGTTAAATCCACAAAGAGCACTAACCCCGCCATCAACAACCCCGTACAAATTATCGCATAGTAGGGTGTGAAACGTTTGCCATGAAGCCGCGCTAACACTGAGGGCAAATCATTTCGACGCGCCATCGAGTAAGCCATTCGAGAAACCCCAAAAATATTAGTTAACAAAACACTCGCAGTCGCAACCAACCCCCCAATGGCAATAATCTGGCCCGTCCCCATAACACCTGTAACATCCATAGCTGTACTAAGCGGCGAAGCCGAACCCGCCAACCCATCCGCACCCAACAACCCCACAGCCACCAATCCCACACAAACATAAATCACCATCGAAATGCCCAAAGACAACAAAAGCGCCCTAGGAACATTACGATTAGCATCCTTGATCTCCTCAGCAATCACCGTTACTCTGGCAAAGCCGCCATACGCAAAAAATATAAAAAAAACCGCATACAAAACCCCGCTTGAGAGCGGCACAAACGGCGCAAAATTAGCCGAGTTTGCATATAGTGAACCAAAAATAACAAAAAAAGCCAACACCAAAAGCTTGACTGCGACAAGGACGTTATTGATGGTTGCTGATTCTCGGGCGCCAATCAAATTTAAACCCGTAAAAACTAAACACATCACAGCCGCAACCACATTAACCGCCAACCCTGGAACCGCCGCAGACAAATAATACGCAAACCCCAACGCCACCGCAGCCCCCGTAAAGGTATTGGCAACCAACCACATCCAACCCCCCAAAAACCCAACTGAGGGCCTAACCAACTGTCGCCCATACTCATACACCCCACCCTCAACCGGCCGCCAAGCAGTCAACTTGGCTAAGTTCATAGCAGTTATAAATGCAATTAACCCAGCAACAATCATAGATATGATAAAAGCAGAACCTGCATAACCCGCAACAATGCCTGTAACAACAAAAATCCCGCCACCAACAATAGCCCCAATATTTATAGCAACAGCACTCCACAAACCAATTGAGCGCTTAAGCGTGGGAGCGTTTTGTTCTGCCATCTAAGTCACAGATAAACCAAAGAAACCAAACAACCCTATAAATGGTACTTGACCTAAAAACAGCGTTGGGGGTATTCCATGACAAAAACAGCGTTGCCATAGTAAGAACCAAATCTGTTTCAATATTCCCTATTGCTACCGCAGTTTGAGCGGGTGATGGCTATGGTGGTGTGTAATAATTGTTGGCTGATGAGACTTTTAGAGTAAGTAAAAAAGAAAGGAAGAAAGGAAGGATTTTATTGGATTTGTTTTCCACAGTTTGCACAGAATGTAGCGTTAGGTTTAACTGCGGCACCGCAGTTGGGACAGAAATTAGCTTTAGCTCCAGCTGTTGTTGTTGGTTGTGTGTTTGGTTGTTGTTGGGTTGTGTAGCTGTATGGTTGGGTGTAACCCGGTGGTGGTGTTGCTGAAGTGTTTCCTGTTCCGACTGTTTTTTCGTCGAGTGTGAAGAAGCCGATTGCTGCGATTATAAAGCCAATCCAGATTAAGAAGAAGCCAATGCCTATGATTGCTAGTATTGCGCCAACCCAGATTAGTGTGGCTGCTGTATGGAATAGATTGTTGTTTGAGCGTTCTGCTAAGGCGTGGAAACAATTTTTGATATATCGTACAGCCAACAGGTCTAAGATAAAAGCGATAATAAAACAGATTATTACGACTGCAACTAATCCTATGACGCCTGCCGCTATCGCGTTTGTGCCATAACTGTCATAACCGCCATAATAACCGCTACTATAAGAGCTGTTTAAACTGGTGCCTAATATGCTGAAAAATAATGTGATTCCGCCTGCAATTGGTAGAATTGTGCCGACTATTAGAAGAATTACTCCTTTAACTAGGCCGTCGTAGATACGTTTGTCTTTGTAGTGTTCTGATAGGTCTTTCATGCCTATTAGGACAAGAATGATTCCTATTATGGTTCCATAGAGTAGTGAGCCGATGCCTGCTAGAATTTTACTGGTTCCAAATGTTCCCATTTTAGTTTTTCACGTAAGCTGAGTGTATGTGCTTTAGAATAAAAACTTTTGAGAGTGTTCACCTAAAGATAAGTAATGCGGTTTTTTGAAATGCTGTAAAGATGTCTTCAGTGGTTAATGCGTGCCAAAGTTTAAGCGTTAAATCCACCATCGCGGTCTTCTTTGAAAC
>NZ_WRFL01000045.1:0-21282 GCF_009778815.1 Candidatus Bathycorpusculum sp. | reverse complement strand
TGTCGGTTTGGGCGGCAGATCGAAATGGTTCGGGTAAGCAGATAGATTGGCATTTTACCACAAAACAAGCAAGAGGTAAACTAAAACATCTATATCCTAACTTATAATGCGGTCAAAGCAGTAGTCTTAACGATTTCCTTGCTTTCATGAGCCAACCATAGCTGTTATTTATTGTTCGATTAATACTCTACAATAGCGGTGTCATAACAACTAGTGTTTTTGTTGGTGGACTAACCATCCAAGGCGCCGAGTATTTTGTCTCTGATTTGTGCTCTGGTTTGCTGGTGTGTCTTTGTTAAAAATGCTTAAAAGTAACCAAACGTGTATAATTTTAGTCATAAAATTTCCTATAGTCAACTGGACTTTTGTATGCGAGTTTACTTGTAAGCAAAACAATTTTGATGCTAAGTTGCTTGTCTATGTGGTATGCAGTTGGCGTTTTTTCTGCTGATGAAGCGTTGAGTAAAGCGGTTGCTTGG
This sequence comes from Candidatus Bathycorpusculum sp., assembly GCF_009778815.1. Classification (NCBI taxonomy): domain Archaea; kingdom Thermoproteati; phylum Candidatus Bathyarchaeota; class Bathyarchaeia (SeqCode); order Bathyarchaeales (SeqCode); family Candidatus Bathycorpusculaceae; genus Candidatus Bathycorpusculum; species Candidatus Bathycorpusculum sp. The sequence goes on along the minus strand of NZ_WRFL01000045.1, from coordinate 20,803 downwards.
GATACTTTTTTATGCGCCTAATGAGTTGGATTAATAGGCATCTGTACGAGCAGGTGGAAAATAAAATTTTAAAGGGCTTATTTATAATGAAGACTGTACTGAAAACCTGCTTTACCTGTCTGGGGAGAGCTCGATTTCTAAGCCCTAAGGCTCAGTTTTCACCGCCAAATCCCTGTCCGTCTATGCGCTCTATTGTGTTTTGTAATGCAGAAAGTGGACTTTGGATCACCCATGCTGTTGTTTTTTGAAATAACCTCTATAGTGTTGTTGTCTGTTCTGCTTTTTTGGACAGTATACAACGGGTCCATTATTTATGTGGGTATAAAAAACAAGCGGAAAGTCAAAACTGCCCCTGACTCAAGTTGCGCAGTTGAGGAACTTCCAACTTTTTCAATAATTGTTCCCACTAAAAATGAGGAATCCGTAATTCAGCGTTGTCTAATTGGCATCCTAAGTATTGATTATCCTAAAGATAAATTACAGGTGATCGTAGTTGATGGCAACTCTGTGGATAACACCTATAGTGTATGTGACAAAGTTAGACAACAATACCCCGATAGCATAAGAATTATTCGCGAGCAAATAACCACTGGAAAACCCGCGGCCCTCAACTTGGCCTTGACCTATGCCACAGGTGATATAGTGTGTGTTTTTGACGCTGATAGTCTACCTGAAAAAAATGTCCTCTCCAAAGTCGCCTCATATTTTAACGATAAACAACTCACCGCCCTCCAAGGTATGACAACCTCGATTAACGAAAAAAGCAACATACTCACACGAGTTATCTCCTCAGAAGAAAAAGCTTGGTTCCAAATGCTTATGAGCGGTCGAGAAAAAATGCGTCTGTTTGTCCCTCTAACAGGGAGTTGCCAATTCATCAGACGTACTGCACTAACTGAAATGGGCGGCTGGGATGAAAACTCACTCACCGAAGATGTTGAATTAGCTGTTCGGCTTGTAGAGAAAAATCACCATATCAAATATGCCCCCGATGTCTGCTCAGGACAAGAAACTCCCTCAACACTTAGAAGCCTTGCCAAGCAGAGAGTTCGATGGTACCGTGGATACATGGAAACTGCCCTAAAATATGGTCGTCTTCTTGACAGTATTAACAAACGAACCGTAGATGCCGAAATTTCTCTTGCAGGACCCTTTATGATGGTGGTCTCACTGTTAAGCTACATCAACTGGGCATTGGTTGCTGTATTTTTCTCTCAGAGCACGCCCATCTTAAACTTCACTGGGTTAGTTATTGCTTTGACAGCGGTTTCATTGGTCACTATTGGCATTGGTCTAACTGCATCAGAGAAACCTATCAAACTTAAAAACATCCTCTGGATACCTTTTGTCTACATTTACTGGCTGGTTCAGATGTTTATTGCAGGCTGGGCATTTCTAAAACTGGTGTTTAGAAGCAAAAGAGACTGGACCAAAACTGCAAAAACCGGTGTAGCCGCTCCAAGAGATCCTTCAAAAAAAGGGTTTTTTTCCTAAATACTCCCCTGACAAACGTATCTACGTTTTTGCCTCAAAAACAACTTCTTTTAGCATACTTCCTGTTTGGTAGCCTTCTAAATCAAGGGTGACATACAAAAATCCCAGATGTTTGAGTGCTTGGGTCGCCTTCTCTAACACGGTTGCATCAAAGAAATGGTGTTGTTCTTGTGTTGCAACTTCTATACGTGCCAAGTTGTTATGGTCTCTGACCCGCAGTTGTTGTATGGGTACTATAGTTTTGATGGCTTGTTCTGCTTGGTTGATACGGTAGAGTTTTTCTGCGGTTATGGGTTGGTTGAAGGGTATGCGTGTTGCTAGACACGATAGTGCGGGTTTATCGTGGTTGCTTAACCCCATGGTTTTGGCGGTTTGGCGGATTTCTGTTTTGGTGAATTGACATGCTGTCCAGGGGCTATAGACGTCTTGGGTTTCCTGTACTGCCTGATAGCCTGGCCGGTGGCCCTGTAGGTCGCTGTGGTTTGTTCCCTCAAACACCGCTCTAAATCCTTGTGAGTGTGCGAAGGTGAGGATTTTTTGGAGGAGTTCTTTTTTGCAGTAGTAGCAGCGATTGGGCGGATTTTTTTGAAAGTCGGGGTTTTTGAGTTCCTCGGTTTGGATGATGTGGAGTGGTATGCCGATATCTTGAGCGGCTTTTTGGGCGTCTTTGAGTTCTTCAGGGGGGTAGGTGGCAGTTTGGGCTATGACGGCTATGGTTTTTTCTGCTAAAACTTGGTGGGCAAGTGCAGCTAGGGTGGTGCTGTCAACGCCTCCTGAGAAGGCGATAACTGCGCCGTTTTTGCCTTTGGTTGCTATGTATTTTTTGAGCTTCTCTATTTTTTGGCTGTCGAGTTGTTGCTTCATCTAATCGCCTTATTAGGAGTGGTTTGCGATTTTTTTCTGGGTTTGGGTGAGTGCTAACTCTGCGAGTTCTCGCAGGGGTTGTTTAGTTTTTTCTGCTAGGTGTTTTAGGTCTTGGTATTCGGGTTTTATGCGGATGATTTTACCTTGAGCATTTTTGGAGATTTTAACTTTGATGGTTTCTTTGTTGCCCAAAACTGTTAGATCAATCGCGATTACTTCGCGGCTGGTGAGGTGGCGTTGGCAGTAGTGGATTCTTACTCCTAGGGTGCCGGTTTCTGCTATGAGTAGCTCTGAGAGATGGGTGGTGTCTTTTTTATCAGCGATGACTTTGATTAGATGTCCGGGGCGGTTCTTTTTGGTGACTGTTGGAATTACACTAACATCTTTGGCGCCTTCGTTGAGTAGTTTTTCTATGGTGTAGCCTATGATTTCTCCTGACACATCATCGAGGTTAGTTTCTAAAACTGCAATTTCACCTTGTACTATCTCTTGATCAACAACAGTGGCATCAGCAACAGTGGTGCCTAGGGTGAGTCTTAGAGGCGTTGGTATTGTTGTTGGTGTGTGGTGGGCGTATTCTTTGGTGCCGGTGCCATAGCCTGTTTTTAGGGGTGTTAGTGCGGGGTAGAAGCGGATGGGTTTAGCTTCTAGATTTACCAGAAGTGCAACTCCTGTGGGTGTGGCTAATTCCTGTTCGATGGGTCCGCCGTGGAGGGGAAAATTTTTGGACTGCAAAATTGATAGCACAGCGGGTGCAGGAACTGGCACGGTGCCATGTGAGAACTCTACAATTCCTCCGCCCACTGCGACTGGGGTGGCATAGATTTGGATCTCAAAAAGTGAGAGGTCATCGAGTGCTACTGCACAGCCTAAAATTTCTGCGGCGGTATCTACCAGTGCCACCTCATGGAGATGGGTGTGGTCAGGGTTGGTTTTGTGAAGTTGCGCTTCTGCGTTGATAAGGGTACAAATAACTTTGGAGGCGAATTCTTGGGCTTTTATTGACATATCGATGTTTTTTGCGGCGGTTTCTATGATGTTGATGAGTTCTTTGCCGTGTTGTTTTTCTGTGGTGGTGGAGGTGACATTGATTTGGGCGGCGCGAAATTGACCCCGCATGACCTCGTTTAGGGTTATATCGATATGATGATAGCCATATGCCGGGTTTTCCAGCGTTTTTATTGCGTTGATGACACGTTTAGGGGTGGCTCCTAAATCTAGTAGAGCTCCTAGGAGCATATCTCCTGCAATGCCTGATGTTGAGGAGTCGATAACTAGAATTTTTCTTTTTTCACTTATCATAATCCCAAAAGCCCTGGTTTACCAAGCAGGCATAACAGATATATGATTTGTGGTTTTTTAGGTATTTGTTGTTCTATGCAATCGCTAAAAGATATCCTAGATAGGGTTTCTCGCGGAGAGCTTTCATCTGTTGAAGCTGAGAAAATGCTTCGGTTGTTTGCTGTGGATGAGTTGGGTTGTTTAGCAAAACTGGATGGTAAGCGTGAGCTGCGTAAAGGGGTTCCTGAGATTATCTTAGCTGAGGGCAAAACTCCTTTGGATGTGGTGCAGATTTGTCGGATGATGTTGGCAAATAATGGGCGTGTTGTTGTTAGCCGGTGTAGTTTGGCGCATTTAGAGGCCCTTAGAGCAATGGATGTTTCTGCTGAGGATTTTTTAGTGACGATTAATGAGACCGCAAAGATGGTGGTGATCAAAAAACGAGGTTGTCTCTCAGGTGATATGGGTGGTCGGGTTGGGATTTTAACGGCTGGAACAAGTGATATAGCTGTTGCAGAAGAGGCCAAATTGGTTGCTCAGGAGATGGGGTGTGTGGTGTTTTCTTGTTATGATGTGGGGGTTGCTGGTATTCATCGTTTGCTTGAACCGCTGAGGTTGCTTATTGAGTCTGATGTGGATGTGGTGGTTGTGGTTGCGGGTCGTGAGGGTGCTTTGGCTTCTGTGGTGGCGGGTCTTGTGGGTGTGCCGGTGATTGGGGTGCCCACTTCTAATAGTTATGGGTTTGGTGAGAAGGGTGTGGGTGCTTTGATGGCGATGCTTCAATCTTGTTCTTTGGGTTTGGCTGTGGTCAATATTGATGGTGGTGTAGCGGGGGGTGCGGTTGCGGCTTTGATTGCAAACCGGATTGCTAGATTTCGCAAATAATTCTTGAAGGTTGCTTGGGTGTAGTTTTGTAGTTTTTGATGGTGGTTATTTGTTGGTGTTTGATGTAGGGTTTGTTTTGGTTGTGGTGTTGTTTGGTATTTAATTGTATGTTGTTACTGTTTTGTTTATTGGTAATACTTATATTTCGGTAATACTTTTTTTGATAATCGTGTTACGTTTGGAGCTTTGAAAACATGCACCTACCCGACGGGCTTGTCTCCCCCATAGTTACCATCATCGGTTTTCTACTAACCATAATCTTTTGGGTAGTCTGCTTCAAAAAAGTCAAACTCTCCGAACAACAAGTTCCCATGATGGGTTTGCTCACCGCCCTATTCTTTGCAGCCATGATGATAAATTTCCCCCTATTGGGCCCAACCACTGCCCACCTCCTAGGCGGAGCCGCCATCGGCCTAATTTTAGGCCCCTTCGCAGGCTTAATTTCAATGTCTATAATCTTGGTTCTACAAGCCCTGCTCTTTGGCGACGGAGGCCTCCTAGTGTTGGGCGTCAATGTTCTAAACATTGGCGTAATCGGCGTCTTTATCCCATGCATAGTCTTTCTAGCCCTAAACAAACTCTTCAAACCCAAACTAGGCTTTGGCCTATTTGGCACAATTTTCATCTCAGCCTTCCTTGGCGACCTCTTAGCCGCCATCGCCGCAGGCACAGCAGTCGGACTATCCCCACTCTCACCCTGGTATGGCCTAAGTATTGCAGTACCTGCCATGGCCCTAAACCACTCAATAATAGGCGCCGCCGAAGGAATCGTTACAGTAATCCTAATTGCAACCCTTCTAAAACTCCGCCCCGATGTGCTAGAGAAAAGCCCCATTTTAAGCAAATTATCTCTGTTCCAAAACAAAACCCAAAACAAGGAACCCCCCCATGTCCAAACATAAAAAACTAAACCAAAAAACCCTTCTCATCGGTTTAGCCATTGCTCTAATCTTGGTTGTACTGGGCGTTTTCTGTTTCTCCTATGCCCTAGAAACTCTTGATCTAAAAGCCGAAGAACTAGGCCTAGAAGCAGAACCAATTTATAACCCACCCTTCCCCGACTATAACCTAATCGGCCTAGATAACCAATGGGGTGCCCTGATAATAGGAGTAGTCTCTATGTTTTTGCTGTTTGTAGTGACCTTTGGCGTTGCGAAATTGCTAAGCAAAAGGAAAAACAAACAATGAAAGCCCCAAAATCCCTACGCGACATCATAGAAGGCGCTGAAACACTAGTCTACATCGAAGACCTAAGCAGCAAAAAAGGCCTAATGCAAACCATAAACCCCCTAGCAAAACTAGTCGCAATATCCGCCATGATTATATCCGCCCTATTTGTAACCAACCCTGCCTATTTGTTAGCCATCTGTACTATACCTGTAATTTTTGCCCTAGCTTCACGCATCCCCCTAAAACAACTCTTCACCCGAACCCTGTGCATCCCCCTATTTATGGCCCTAATCTCCCTACCCACATTATTCTTAACCGCCGGCAACCCCCTCTGGACAACAAACATCGGCAACATAACCCTAACCATAACCACACCAGGTCTCACACAATTCTTCGTATTTACTCTGCGCGTCTGGTTCTGTGTAGCCTCCCTTAGCCTTCTAATCCTCTCAACAGGCTTTGATAAAACCCTAAAACTCCTCGCATCCCTCCACGTTCCCCCCCTAATTATCCAACTCTTCAGCCTAACCTACCGCTACTTCTTTGTCTCCATCCACGAAGCCCAAAGCATCCTAATTGCCAAAGAAGCCCGAACCTACATAAACAAACAGACCCTAAACATCCAATCCCTAAAAGACCTAGGACACATCCTCTCCTCACTCTTTATCCGCACATACGAACGATCCGAACGTGTTTACTTAGCCATGAAAGCCCGAGGATTTGACATCAGCAAAACCAACAAACCCCCAATACAAACCCTCCGTGCACGCGATGTCATATTTGCGGCATCAATAATAGTTGCGTTCACCTATCTTGCCCTGCTGTGAGCTCTATGGCGGACTCCATTGTTTCCCTAAACGATGTCAAATTTAATTACCCTGCAGGAGTTGCCGCCCTAAAAGGCGTATCTTTTGAGGTTGCACAAGGCGAACGCATAGCGTTGCTTGGCCCAAACGGCTCAGGCAAATCCACCCTGATTCTACTCATCGCCGGTTTGCTGATGCCCAATTCCGGCGACCTCCAAGTTTTTGGCGAAAAAACAACCTCCAAAGACTTCCAAAAACTGCGTAGCCGTATAGGCATTGTCTTTCAAGACCCCGACGACCAACTCTTCACCCCCAGCGTAATCGAAGACGTCGAATACGGACCCAAAAACCTCAAACTCCCCGACACAGACATCAAAACCCAAAGCACCCAGATGCTAGAAAAGATGGATATTACCCACCTAAGAGACCGACCACCCCACCGATTGAGTTTTGGCGAAAAAAAGAAAGTATCATTGGCAACAGCTTTGGTTCTAAAACCCGAACTCTTAATCCTAGATGAGCCCACCGCAAACCTAGATCTGGTTTCACGCCGCAATCTAATCAATACCCTAAACGAACTCAACCAGACAGGAACAACTATCATAGTCTCCACCCACGATGCTGAAGCCATCCCCGAATTGGCTGACCGTATAGTCGTAATCAGCCACGGCTTAAAACTCGGCGAAGGCAAAACAAGCGACGTACTACAAAATAAAGACATGCTAGAACAATCAGGTTTGGAGCCACCAACCATCGTAAATCTGTTCACTGAACTTAAAAACCAAGGCTTAATCACAAAAGTCCCTCTCACACTTGAAGAAGGCAAAGCAGAACTTAGAAAAATCCTAAAAACCGATTTGTGATGCTAGCCCAAGACACCCACAAATCATTATATGCGCTAAAAAGAACAATATATTTTGCCGGTTGAGGAACACGCTTCACCGCAACATGCAGACTTGATATCTGGACTATTCCAGACTGATTTCTGAGATAATATCAACGAAACAGTTATGGTTAGTGCCAAGCTCAGTCGATGATTGCAGTGGGGTTTAGACTCAATCGGCACTTATCTGCCTTTAATTTGTTTTCGCGTTATTTGGTGTGCTGTTTTTGATGGTAATTTAGGAGGTGTTCATTCTTTTGCCTACAGCAATAATTAGTACTGACAAAGCTATGACACTGCCTATGATGAGTGCTATGACCCCTATTAGGAGTATTATTGTGGTTGTGAGATCTATTGGTTGTGTTTGATTGTTGTTGTTGGTGTCTTCTGGGGTTGTTTCTGTTTGTGGCGGGGGCGATATGGTTGTTGTTGTGCTAGGGGTAGTGGGCGAAGTTGTCTCTGTATTTATGCTAATTGTTTGGATACTCCAGTCGCTTTCTTCATCGGCCACTAAATCATACAAGGGTAGTATTGGACGCCCAGCTAACACATCATATAGGTATCCATGTATTAATTGAACTCTAAAATCCAGCTTGGAACCATCTGGATAATCTCCAGGACCCGATAGAAAAGTATCCTCAGAGTTTGATTGATTAACTACGTTACATAGGGTATAATGGGTAGTTTGGTTGCTTTCTATTTGAAAATCTTTCCATTCTTCGCTAAAACTGCCCTTAACTTGGACTCTATAGTAGGGATTAAGTTCAATGCCGTCTGCATTGGTGCGGGGTGTAAAGGGTCTGTTTTTTATTGTAATTTCTATTGATCGGTTTTCCACATGGTAGCCTTGATTTGTGGTTGTAGTTTTTTCTCCAGTGTATGGATCAACCCATTCTGTTGTAGTTGTCGGTACATCATAGGGATGTGATACAAGTTTTACACTAAATTCGGGGGCCGTCAGTTTATTATTTGCCGCTTGCACAATTGTAGGTTTAGTTGTAACCATAATTAGACCTGATAACACCAGACAGAAGCTGATTATCAATACCAGACTTTTACCTGCTGTACACATAGCTAATATACTGTATGAACGGGTTATATTGTTTTGTATCAATATTTTTCCAGCGCATAAATTAGCTATTTTAAATGTAGCTGATTAGTGCTGATTGGGAACAAGCTAATATTGTAAGAATCCTTAATGGTTTTATGGGTTATCAATCTCGGATAAAGTCATCAAGAAACACAGCTAATAAAAAAACGCGATCTCTGCGGGAAAAAAGCAAAACTAAAAAAGGTTATCCTAGACGACTTGGTGGACAAAACGAGGATGTAAAACCCGTTATTACGCCAGCTGAATTTGTGGAGCTTACGCTTAAGCGTCTGCATACTTTGGGCGCCCAAAAATTTGGTTCTTCACCTTTTAGTGAGCACTTTACTCGTTGGTTAGCCAATGTTGAGGTTGTTTTGGGTGAGTTTGAGGGGTGTTCTTTGGTGTTTGTGGATGAGCTGTTTAGAGTTGAGTGCACAGAAACACTCAATGCTGTGCGCATGCAGCTTGAAGAAAGACGCCGAAAGGAAGTTATTGCTGAGCAGGAAACAAAAAACCTTCAATACTGCCGAGTTGCTCTAAAACAAATCAACATCGACTATGCCATAGCAATAAACGCTCTCAAGACTCAAAAAAACCGTGAAATAAATCGTCTTAGTTGCAGTATTGATCAGCTAAAAAGCGACCAAGATAGAATTATTCGTTTAAAAACAGGTTTTTGGAGGGGGATCTCAAAAAAAGAGCGTGAACAAAAAGAGTTCGCAGTGATGCAAGCCTTAAACGAGGCGCAGGCGGCATTAGAGTTAACGGTGCTTAATTTTAAGGCTCAGCAAAAGGTGCTTCGGGAGCAATTTGATCATAAACGTGAACCCATACAAAAACAGATACAGATCTTCCAAAAGAAAGTACAGGAGGCAGAAACTGATGGCTCCTTAGAGGAGCGATGGTTCGCATGTGAAACTCTTGCCGATATTATAAATGGGGTTATGCAAAGAAAAATCCCTGATACCGTAGATTCAAAAAAATTTGAACCTAAAAACGATCTTGTATAAAGATCTTGATTTACTGTAGTTGCAATATTGTCGATAACTGCAAGTACAAAAACCGTTTAACCTGCTTCTATTTCACGCGTTTGTAGCTGTCGATATTTTCATGCAGTTGCGGTTGTGTTTTATGGCTGTTTACCCGTTTCCTTTTTAGTGTCATCTTACAATAGTCCATCATTTTCCATCTCATCGTAAAATGCTTGTTCCTCCAAGTAGTCTTCTTCTTCTGAATCTTCTTCTATAACTGGCTCTTTTTTTTCTCTGTTAGGCTCTGTATGTGATGCTTTTTTAGGTGTTCTATTATTTTTTTTATAAAATTCAGATTCTTCTCACCTATTTTCTTCACAATCGTGCGGCTGGGTTTTGTTGTTACTCTAAACTGTATGCCGTGTTATATCTGTTTTATTGATATTTGGTATGTTTGTTGTGTGAGTTGATCTGTGTGGGGTGTGTTTGAGGGGTTGCTGGGTGTAATTGGTGTGTGGTGCAACTATTGTGCAACCAGTTGTGTTTTGTATTTTGGATTTGGATGAGCAGTGGGCTGGTGTAAAATGAGGGGTTGTGGTGTGTATATTATGGGCACACATCGTGTTATTATATATGATATATATGTAATTAAAAATAATATATATTAAAAAATAAATTAATATAGTTAATTATATTTCAATTATGTTTAAGCTTTATATGTTTGTTATGTAGTGATTGTCTGTACTTGGGGAAGAGTATGGCTAGTAATTACGATTTATCTCGTAACATCGTCAGTATATTTTTCCTTTTAAAAAAGGACCAGTGAAATAATTGAACTCAAATTTAAAAAAATCAATTACATTATTAATTACACTTAGCATGATGCTAACCCTTATACCATTTTTATCAATCCAAACAGCCAACGCCGACACAACCATATCCATCACAAATTCCCTGTCCGCCACCAACATTCAAGACACCATCCAAAATGCTATAACCAACACATCACCTGGCAACACCCTCACCATAACTGGAAACAAAAACAATGAAAACGCAATAATCACATTAAATATTCACACCGGCATCACAGTGGTATGGAAAGCAACATCTAACGATTTATCATTCAATATCGATGGCGGAGGAATCTTTGAAGTCGCTGAAGACGGCAAGATCGCGGCAACAGATAAAAACGCTATCGAAGCCGAAAATGGCAATGTGCTCGTATCAGGCGGCGAAGTTTCGGTTATTGCGAACCGTTATAGCATAGCTATTTTCGTTAAAAACGGAACTGTTACGGTATCTGGCGGCAAAGTTTCAGCCGTTGGAAACGCACCATCGGCTATCGAAGTCAATACGGGCAACATAACAATATCCGCTGGCGAAATATCGGTAGACACCACAGGGTATTATTCTTATTCTTCTTATGCCGTCAGTATCAACACCTCAGGAACTATAGTTGTAACAGGCGGAAGTGTTTCAGCTATCAGCAACCCGCTTTTTGGTGAACTTAACGAAAACTATGCGATTTATCTGAGTGCTGGTATTGTAGCATATTTACAAGGCGTTTGTAACGGTAAATTTGATTCTTCTGGGAAAGGCATTATCGTTGAGGTGGCCTCACTTTCTATTCCTTCTTCATACGCCGGAACCAACAGCGGGTTGACCCATAAAGACGGCGGAGATATCAACAATGTAAAGTGGGACTTTTCCGGGGTGAACCCTGCCATCAGCTTTAATCGTATGCAATATATTGCCGAATGGAAAGTGCCAGTCACCGAACCACAGAACCCTTCCACGGTCAACTCGGTGAGATTGGCTGAGACCGGGGCGCTCTTTGACACACTAAACGAGGCAATGGCGGCGGCAAAAAATCTCCACTATAATACTTTCACTCTTGAGGTTATCGGCAATGTGGCCGAGACAAGCAGTGTTATTATTGGCTCAGAAAACATAGCTATCGTTGGCGCAGAGGGCGCACACACCTTTGCTTTTACCTCTCCTCCTCCCGCTGTGGGTTTCAAATTTTCTGTGGAGGGCGGAGGTAGCCTTACCTTGGGTGATGGCACGGAAGATAATGTTTTAACGATTTCACATACTGTGAATGTCATAAACGGGAAAATTACTGTCAAAGATGGCGTGATATTAAACGGCGGACTGTTCATGAGCGGACAAGCCGCGACCGGCAGTATCTCCGGTGGAAAATTTCGGGGATATATAGCTCTTGAACTGGATCGCGGGGCTACGATCAGTGAAATCAGCGGCGGTGTGTTTACAGGTGAAATTGATGCAGTTCATTTGTCCGATACTGATAATAAAGCAAATATAATGGGCACAAAGATCGAACTGATTTCTGGGGGTCATTTCTATCAGAGAGATAATCAAACAAAACTCCATGGGCATGCTGTTTTCGTACAAAACTACGCCGAAATAGGCACAATCTCTGGCGGCGAGTTTGATCCTGTCCTTAACTGCGCCTTGGTGTTAATCCGCGGCGGCAAGGTCGGGGAAATCAGCGGCGGTACATTTGAGGCCAACCGTGTCGGTAGCCCGAGTCCGCCCGATACCAGAAACGCTGCGATTCGGGTTGACAACGGCTGGGCGGACGAAGCCTATGACCATACCGCTTTTGATCAAACAGGAATCGGCACCATTTCGGGCGGGAGCATCAAAGGTGCATTTTTTGGCCTGGTGATACTCGCGGATTTTGCTGGGGGCCATAGCTATGTCAATTCTATAACCGGCGGGACCTTTGAAGGCACAGTTGCCGTTCAAGTCGACCGCAACAGCGCCATAGACGAGATTACCGGCGGAACAATAACCGGAAGTCAAGGCATGCTAAATACAGGCACCATCGGAAAGATCAGCGGAAATGTGCAAATAAGCGGCAGTGGCACATATGGTATATATAATTTTTATTCTAACACTCAAATTTACGGTCAAATTGATGAAATCAGCGGAAATGCATCCATCACCGGTAGAGATTACGCTATTATGAACTCCGGAACAATCACGCTGATTTCCGGCGGGACATTTATCGGCGGATCCTCCGCAATTAACTGCGACGGATCTTTCCAAGGGAAACTTTATACAATTTCCAACGGGGTTTTCTGGGGAAGAACTTCTACGACAATCCGGCTGTAATCTGTATTGCAGCTTGAGCCGGGTTTACGTGCCAATATGGGGTTGGGCCGCTACCAATCAGGGAACGGACAAATCTTCAATCATGAGGACCTAGTGGTATATCCAAATGGCTACCATATGAGTACCCAAACAACACCTGTAGCAAACATTTCAGGTGTGGAATTCAGATATCTAACAAGGGACGGGGTTACGTATTTTATCAACTATGAACTAGATGGAGGTATTAATGATGCAGGTAATCCCGATTCATATACTGCAACAACTCTCCCCTGCCACATCACTGATCCCACAAGAACCGGGTATACATTCCAAGGTTGGAAAATCGCAAATAATACCGGTGGTTTTGCTCCAGAGCTCAACTATACCCTTGCTGTTGGATCAACAGGTGACTATAACTTAACAGCAACTTGGTCTGCAGATCAAGTTGTCTATCGAGTACACTATTATTTAGAGGGTTCACAAATTCCTCTAGCCGTTAGTAAAACCGTAACCGGCCAAACCACAGGCACCCAAATAACTGAACGCGCCATTACTCTCCTCGGCTACACTGTAGTCCCGCCCACAACCATAACAACAACCCTAAACGCAACCGACAACACCATTATATTCTACTACACCCCAAACACTAACATCCAATACACTGTCCACTACTACCTCCAAAATACCACCACATCTTTAGCTCCAAGCAAAACCGTAACCGGCCAAACTCTAGAAACTCAAATAACTGAATTCGCCATTACCATCCCGGGCTATACTGCTGTTGCACCCACAACCATAACCACCACCCTAAACATAACCGATAACACCATCATCTTCTACTACACCCAAAACCCCACCATCCAATACACCGTATATTACTATCTGCAAAATACCACCACCTCTCTATCTCCAAGCAAAACCATACCCGGTCAAACTATAGGTGCAACCATAACTGAATCAGCCATCGCTATTGCAGGCTATACTGCTGTTGCACCCACAACCATAACCACCACCCTAAATGCAACCGACAATAGTCTTATCTTCTACTACACTCCAAACACCGATATCCAATATACTGTGTATTATTATCTACAGAACTCTACCACTTCTTTAGCTCCAAATAAAATTGTATCAGGCCAAACCATGGGCAATACCGTAACGGAATCCGCTATCGGTATTACAGGCTATACTGCTGTTGCACCCACAACCATAACAATCACCCTAAACGCAACCGATAACACCATCACATTCTACTACACCAAAAATTCTGACGGCGGTTCTACACCAACGCCCTCTCCTACGAAGTCTCCCTCTCCTACGAAGTCTCCCTCTCCTACTAGGTCGCCCTCGCCTGGCACATCACCTACTCCTAGTCCCACTCCTTCACCCGGTGCCTCTATTTCTCCAAGTCCCTCTGCGCCCCCTGGGGGTGGAGTAGATGAGAATGGAGTACCAGTTTGGGCGCTTGTAAATCTAATATTGAGCATAGTGGGCATCATATTGGCCATTCTGCTGACTTTGTATGTGTTGTTGCAGCGCAATCAAAAGCAGAAAAAACAACAAGCCCAAAAACAAATAAAATACAACCAAAAACAAAACCACACCAATCAAAACCAAAAAAACACCAACAACCCCGAAGACCACACCGAGGAGCAGAAAAAACAAAAACAACGCCGTCTCTTCTGGTACCTGCTAAGTGTCCTTATGAGCATTTTGGGCATTGTAGTGTTTTTACTAACTGAGGATATGTCTCGCCCCATGGCTCTAGTCGACAACTGGACCATTGTGAATGTTATCATATTCATAGTTGAGCTAATCGCCATAGTGCTTACTTTCAAACACAAAGACAACAAAGACGAAACCGCGGCATATACGGTGCAGTATTATTTGCAGGGTACCAAAACTCCAGTTGTAGCCAGTAAGACCTCTGGGTTTGGCACCATTGGGAACAGTGTAACAGAGTATGCGCCAGCTATTTCCGGCTATAGAGTAGTGGGTAATGGTGATGCATCTCTAACACTCCAAGAGGACCCAACTAAAAACGTAATTATTTTCTACTATACGGTAGGTTAAAATATGGAAACTACAAACAACATGAAAACTACAAACAATATGGCCAATTTTTATCAGTCTGATGAATCAAGAAAAGTGTACAGTAAACCTTCCTTTTCTTTAAAACCACTCAAACATATGTTTAATCTAAAGCGGATATTTGCGTTGACATTAATGATAATTCTACTTTCAACGTCTCTGTTAACCTGTGCCGCTATAACAGGCGAGGGTAACATACCCATCCCAGATGGTGTCCGAACAAATTATGGTGAAGTCACAGCGGCTATCCCTGCTGACAATTTGGCTATTGGCGAAGTATATGTGGCTAAAACCGCTACCTATACAGGTCAAGACACTGGTGATGGAACCTTTGATATAACACTATATTTTGAGATAAGTGACTGCTATGTATATGATGAGGCCGCAGAAGCATTTACCAACGAACCCCTGCCTACATTAGCAGAAGGTTCCTCTGTTATCTTTAGCTATACTTTAGATCCGCAATTCTCTTTTAAAGGTCACAGTACATTATCTCCAGGAGCCGTTTTTGATGTTGATACTGTTTCTGGTGTGATAACTTGGACGGTGCCCGACGATCAGATCCAGAATTCTGCACAAGTTACCTTTACCATAGCCTTAAAGGAAAATTGGGAACTAGACACACCTTACTATACTGATCTGGGCGTTACTGCCACATTTACTCCTGCTGTTGGTAATAGGCATTATTATGGCATGACTATGGAAGTTGTACCCGCCGCTTTTATCGTACCTGGCTTTAACTGGAACAACAGCTATAGAGGCTTTAGAGACCTAAAAGTCAAAGACACAGTTTTAGGTCTTGATATTAACTTTGTTTTAGATTCCCCTCTAACTATTGGTGGATATACCTATGACTGGGCTGGTGCGGAAACACATCCGGAGGATTATAATTCCGGGTTCCATTGGGGATTTTATACCGTTCAGGGTAGGAACAAGATTTACCATTTTTGGGTAAAACCTGATGTTGCAAGTACAGTTTTTGGTGAGGATATTAACTATCTCTACTACCCCCTAGCAGTTCCACAAAATGGCGGCAATACTGCCCTTGCACCCGGAGACAAAACCATTTACTACACCCATGGTCAAAAAGACACCACTAATTTCGACTGGGCAGATGACAACGTTATTACAAACTTGCCTGACAAAGGCTACATCGAATTAATGGATGAGGCTGCCTATAGGATCCGCTACGAATTAGGTGTTGGCGGTGTCGATCCAGGAAATCCACGCTCATATTACCCTGACTCTTTGCCACTTGAAATACGCAACCCCACTCGAGCAGGTTATAAATTCTTAGGCTGGACTGTACTCTACGACAACGGTGACATTGTCAATGCTCCACCTGGATTTGAACTTCCCTTGGGCACTATGGGTGATGTCACTATGATTGCCATATGGGACTCCATATACAACATTGACTACATCTTGGGTGGTGATGATGTAACTAATGGTGCTAATAATCCAGTATCATATTCTAAAAGCACTCCCGACGATGAACGCACTATAAATGCGCCTACTAGACCCGGCTATGATTTTTCAGGTTGGATGGTACGATATGCTAATGGCGATTTACTCTTTGTTTCCTCACACTATACCATACCATCCGATGCTACCGGTAACATCGTCTTTATGGCAAACTGGAAAAAACAATTAACAGCCTACAGTATCGAATACCACTTAAACGCACCTGATGCAGATCTTCCCCCAGCTAATCCCACCTCATATACCCTTGGCGATCTTCCACTTGAGATACAAGACCCTACTAGAACCAATTATGACTTCTCAGGTTGGATTGTTACCTATACTGATGGCACTGTAATAACTGCTGATATTTCTACGCCAGGGTTTACCATTATTGATGGTGTTGAGGGCGATCTGGTTTTAGCCGCAAGATGGACAAGTACTGTTCCAGATGAACTTACTATTACCTACGTATTAGGCCAAGATGGACAAAATGATCCAGCTAATCCTACCGAATATACCTCTAAGGGTAAACTGCTTGAGATACACAATGCTACTAGAACTGGCTACAAATTCTCAAAATGGACCATAACTGATTCTGATGGCAAAACAGTGGACTCTTCTGCTATATCATTTGTTAATGGGTTAACTCTTATTGATGATATTGTAGCGTGTGATCTTGTTCTGACCGCAAACTGGCTACCTAAATACAGTATTGAATATAGCTTAGATGGCGGACGACTTAATCCGGGTCTTAACAAGGGCTATCCTTCTGAATATGTTGTTGAGGATCTTCCGCTTACGATACATAACCCTGTTGATGATTCTATTAATCGTGATTTCTTAGGCTGGTTTGTGATGATACATGATTATACTATCGCAGCCTTTCTACATCCTGACAATGGCGACCGCACTGAAAATGGGTATAGCACCCTTTCTGAGACGATGCCTGGTTATGTTGAGGGTAACCTTATTCTAATAGCCCTCTGGTCTAGCGATACTACAACATATCATATTCGCTACCTCAATCTGGATGATGAAGTTGCATATATAGCCGAAACCAATGCTCCTACAACCTATACCGATGCTTCTGATCCCGATAATCCAATTACAATACCTGAACCTCAAAAAGATGGTTACCTCTTCCTAGGTTGGACCGTACTATATGTTGATATGGTACCTGGAGCTTCAGAAATTTGGGACGCCACAAACGGCCTGTACAATTTGACATCAAATGCTGAGGGCGATGTTTATTTATCCGCACGCTGGGCATTTTTGTTTGACACCTCTTTGTATACTATTACCTATGTTCTAGGTGACCCTGCGGTGGTTAATAGTTACAACCCTGAGTCGTATTCTGGTGCTGATCTGCCACTTAAAATATATGCGCCCTCTTGGACTGGACATTACTTCTCTGAGTGGACCGCACAATACGAGGATGCCACTCCACTAACCTTGGATATAGGCACTGGTGCTGATGAAGGTGCTCACCTAATTCCCACAGGTACTACTGGAAACCTCCTTTTGATTGCCCACTGGGTAACACAATACAGCATTACCTACGACTTTGGTCCTGATGGCGGACCCGTTGCAGGTCATGAAGATGACTATCCAAATACCTACGCTACCCCCGATGTTCCCCTAATAATACCTGATCCAGTTAGACCCAGTTATGACTTCATACGTTGGCTTGTAACATACCGAAATGGTGCTATAGTAACTAGTGTCGAACATGATCCCGCAGGCTTTACCAAAATCGATAATGTCGCAGCTGATCTCTTCTTAACAGCAGTTTGGTCAAATACCGTGGCAGGCGAATATACTATAACCTACATATTAGGCCAAGGTAAACATAACACGCAATACACCCCGCCTACTACCTATACGGTTGCTGATCTTCCCCTTGAGATACACGATCCATATCATGACACTTTGATATTTTTAGACTGGACTGTTACATATTTCGCTAATGGCACTGAGGTAACTACCACTGTATATGATTCTGCAGCAGATATTACCACTATTTCTGGTGTTGAGGGCGATATAGTCTTAACCGCAAACTGGGGTTCCTCCTATAACATTATCGGTTATAACCTAAATAGAGGTGAGCCTCCTGTGATTGCTAATCCAACAACATACATTTCCCAACGCACTCCAATTCCTCTCAACGATCCCTCCCGAACCACCTATGTTTTCACAGGTTGGACCATACTGCATGTTTCTGACAATACCCTTGAAGTTGGAATGTTTTTCGAGATTCCTCAAGGTATTACAGGTGACCTTTTGCTAACTGCAACTTGGGAACCTGCCCAATACAACATTATCTATCAAATGAACGGTGGAGTTAATCCTTCTAGCAACCCCCTTTACTACAACGTGAGAGATACTTTCCCCATAAGCATAGTCGATCCTTCTCTGCAAGATGGAACCTTCTTAGGCTGGATTATAACCTATGCTAATGGTACCATAACTTCTCACACGCGCTCTTATGAGATCCCTCAGGGCACAACAGGCGATATTCATTTGTCTGCTCTTTGGGTTTTTGAAAATGTTGAACCCGGAAAGTATTGGGTGACATACTATGCTAATTGGCCTGTTGGTAATGTCGGCGTTGGCAGTGCACCTATGGATGATCAAAGTCCATATGTTAGCGGCAGTGCCGTGGTAGTGTTGGATCAAAATACTTTGGCTAAAGAAGGCTACGCTTTTCTTGGCTGGGCTACAAACGCTGCGGCAACAGTCGCAACCCACACTGTAGGTTCCACCTTTAACATCTTTAGCAATACAGTATTGTATGCAGTATGGCAATCAGAAAATACAACTGTACCCTACACAGTACTCTATTACTTGGAGAATACAACATCTGCTATAGCTGCAAACAAGACCGCTACTGGCATCTTGGGCACATCAGTAACTGAAACCGCACCTACCCTATCTGGCTATACAGCTATTGTACCTACAACCATAACTGCAACCCTTAACGATACAAACAATGAAATCATCTTTTACTACACAGCAAACTCTGACATCGAATATACAGTCTACTATTACCGCCAAAGTTCAACCACACAGCTAGCTAACCCCAAGATTGTAACAAATCAAACTATGGGTGCTCCAATAACTGAGACTGCTATTGCTATATCTGGATACACAGCTGTTGCCCCAACATCTGTCACTATAACTCT
This sequence comes from Candidatus Bathycorpusculum sp., assembly GCF_009778815.1. Classification (NCBI taxonomy): domain Archaea; kingdom Thermoproteati; phylum Candidatus Bathyarchaeota; class Bathyarchaeia (SeqCode); order Bathyarchaeales (SeqCode); family Candidatus Bathycorpusculaceae; genus Candidatus Bathycorpusculum; species Candidatus Bathycorpusculum sp. The sequence goes on along the minus strand of NZ_WRFL01000045.1, from coordinate 1,502 downwards.
TAATGCTACAGGCAACGTGATTACCTTCTACTACACAGTAAATTCTGGCAGTGGAAACAACGGCGGAAACAGCGGTGGTAGTGGTAGCGGAAGTAATAGCGGCAGTAACGGAGGTTCTTCAAATAAACCTACACCAACTGTGCCCCCTCAAGCCCCTCAGACAGAACCTACAACCACACCAACAGCAACACCACCACCTGCAAGTGGCACCGAAGAGTCTGAACAAGTATGGGCACTTGTAAACCTGATCCTTAGCGTAGCCGGCCTCATACTTATTATCATCATAGTCATTGCCGCACTACTACAACAAAAACAAAAACAAAAGAAAAACACAGCAGAACAAGAACAAGCACAGAAAGCAAAACAAAAAAACACTCAAAACTACAAATCAACAGAACAAGGCAATGAAACAAAAGAAAAAGAGCAAAAGAAACGCAGAGACCTTTGGCTATTAGCATCAATTATCCTAGGCATCGCAGGCATTGTAGTGTTTGTACTCACTGAGAATTGGTCTCTTCCGATGGCATGGGCAGATAGATGGACTGTTGTAAATGCTATTATATTTGTAGCACAAATCATCGCTATACTCTTTGTATTCAAACATGTAAAAAAAGAAAACAACAACACTGATGATGAAAAAGGGGCCAATGACAACAATTAAGCAGTAACAAAATAATAACCAACTTATATTCCCCTAAATAGGGGATCTTTTTTTTACCATTCTTTTATAAAAGACTGCTTATACCTCTAAAACTCATAGCGTGTTGAGAGTTTTTGCTGATAAGCCGATTTTAACACAAGAAACTAAATTTCAAGCAGTATTTCATTTTATCGACTTAATTAGCGGTTTTGTGAAAATTTGCTGAATTCGTCAATGACAAAGAAAAAGTGCAGACAGTGTCTGCACTTTTGAGCTGGTCATACATCATGTCAAGATTGAAATAATCTATTTTTCGCTCGATTTGTCGTGCGCCCTCAATTTGAACTGTTGCAAATTTTGCAACAGTTGCGGACTCGACTAGTTCACCATCGTTAAACACGTTATGTGACGTGATATAGTGGACTTATTGCGTTCAAACAGAACTGATATTTGATCCAGTGTCAACCAAACGGTTTCCTCATCAAAACGTACCTCCACTGATATTTTCTCATCTTCAGTTTTGAATATACTGATTCGATTATTCGACTCTTTCCTAACCCCTTCTCATCTGTATCTATCGTTTGCTTCACCCCATTTAAATCCGTTACTAATAGTTAATTGTGTACCAAAAAGAAAGAAAATTAAATTGAACCTTCAGAACTAACGTTTTTATGCGATCTGAATTGTTGATGACCGCCATTTACAGAACCACTCCATTTTTATTTATAAGTGGTGGCGGGGGTGGGACTTGAACCCACCCGCCCATGGCGATATCGCCACAACATTCGCTCCTCTTCGCCAATTTTCTCTTTTTCTCTTTTTCCTTTCTCTGCATCTTTTCCTGTATTTCTTTACATTTTTC